>NZ_JBMIOP010000256.1:0-19031 GCF_049197365.1 Mycobacterium sp. THU-M104 | reverse complement strand
TCGAGAACGCGGCGCTCAAGCCCGCGGTGTGGGACGAGGCGACCGACTCCGCGGCGGTGCCCAACGGCTCACTGGGATTCCGTTACGGCGAGGACGGCATCGGCCGGTGGAACCTGGACCTCGGCGATCTGGTGCCGGCCCTCAGCGTGCACGGCTCGAACACTGATCCCGGCACGGCACTGGTACATCTGCCCAGCTTCGACACGGTCGACGGCGAGGGTAGGGCCCTGGCGCGCGGTGTCCCGGTACGGCGCGTCGGAGAGCATCTGGTGTGCACGGTGTTCGACCTGATGCTCGCCCATTACGGGGTCGCGCGGCCGGGGCTGCCGGGCGACTGGCCCACCGGCTACGACGACGCGGCACAGCAGAACACCCCGGCCTGGCAGGAGCCGATCACCGGCGTCTCGGCCGCACAGGCCATCCGGGTCGCGCGCGAATTCGCCCGCAACGCCGAGGAATCCGGCGGCCGATCGATGATCATCGTGGGCAGTGGGATCAATCAGTGGTTCCACGGCGATGCCACCTACCGCGTGGTGCTGGCGTTGCTGATGCTGACCGGCTCGATGGGACGCAACGGCGGTGGCTGGGCGCACTATGTCGGTCAGGAAAAAGTCCGTCCGCTCACCGGATTCCAGACCATGGCGATGGCCACCGACTGGGTGCGCCCACCGCGGCAGATTCCGGGAGCTTCGTACTGGTACGCCCACACCGACCAATGGCGCTACGACAACTACGAAGCCGACAAGCTGGCCAGCCCGGTCGGCCGGGGCCGGTTCGCCGGCAAGCGCACCATCGATCTGCTGGCCTCGGCGGCGGCCATGGGCTGGAGCCCGTACTACCCGCAGTTCGACCGGTCCAGCCTGGATGTCGCCGACGAGGCCCACGCCGCGGGCCGCGACGTCGCCGAGTACGTCGCCGAGCGGCTCGGTCAACGCGAACTCAAGCTGGCCGTCACCGATCCCGACGACCCGGTCAACTGGCCGCGCGTCCTGACGGTCTGGCGGGCCAACCTGATCGGCTCGTCGGGCAAGGGCGGCGAGTATTTCCTGCGCCATCTGCTGGGCACCGATTCCAACGTGCAGGCCGAGCCCCCCGAGGGCGGGATACGTCCCGTCGACGTGATGTGCGAGGGGGACGTTCCCGCGGGCAAGCTCGACCTGCTGATGTCGATCGACTTTCGGCAGACCTCCACGACGCTGGTCTCGGATGTGGTGCTGCCGGCCGCGACCTGGTATGAGAAGGCCGACATCTCCAGCACCGACATGCACCCGTTCGTGCACGCGTTCAGCGCCGCGACCGATCCGCCCTGGGAAACACGTTCGGACTTCGAGGCTTTCGGTGCGATTGCGCGAACTTTCAGCGCGATGGCCAAACAGCATCTGGGTACCCGCAGCGACGTGGTGCTCAGCGCCCTGGAACACGACACCCCTGACGCGATGGTCTATCCCGACGGCACCGAGAACGACTGGCTGCACACCGGTGCGACGCCGATACCGGGGCGCACCATGCCCAAGCTCACCGTCGTGGAGCGCGACTACACCGCCGTCTACGACAAGTGGCGGACACTGGGCCCGCTCGTCGACCGATTCGGGCTGACCACCAAGGGTGTCACGGTTCACCCCAGCCGTGAGGTCGACGAGCTCGCGGCCAAATTCGGGGTGATGAGCTCCGGTGCGGCGCAGGGCCGCCCGGCCGTCACCACCGACGAGCGGATGGCTGACGTCATGCTGCTGCTGTCGGGAACGTGCAACGGCCGGCTCGCGGTCGAGGGCTTCCGCGAGCTCGAGAAGCGCACCGGCCAGCGGCTCACCCACCTCGCGGAGGGCAACGAGGACCGCCGCATCACCTATGCCGACACCCAGGCACGTCCGGTCCAGGTGAACACCAGCCCGGAGTGGTCGGGCAGCGAAACGGGCGGTCGGCGCTACGCACCGTTCACCGTCAACATCGAGAACCTCAAGCCGTTCCACACCCTGACCGGCCGGATGCATTTCTACCTGGCCCACGACTGGGTCGAGGAACTCGGCGAACACCTGCCCGTCTTTCGCCCGCCGCTGGACATGGCGCGGTTGTTCGGTCAGTCCGAGCTCGGTCCGACCAAGGACGGGATCGGGCTCACCGTAAGGTATCTGACCCCGCACTCCAAGTGGTCGTTCCACTCCACCTACCAGGACAACCTGTACATGCTCTCGTTGTCGCGTGGCGGTCCGACGATGTGGATGAGTCCCGGCGACGCGGCGAAAATCGTTGCACACGACAGAGATTGGGTGGAGGCTGTCAACACCAACGGCATCTACGTCGCCCGGGCGATCGTCTCGCACCGCATGCCCGACGGGGTGGTGTTCGTCTACCACGTGCAGGAACGCACCGTCGACACGCCGCGCACCGAGACCAACAACAAGCGGGGAGGCAACCACAACGCACTGACCCGGATCCGGATCAAGCCCAGCCACCTCGCCGGTGGCTATGGCCAGCACGCGTTCGCGTTCAACTACCTGGGCCCCGCCGGTAGCCAGCGCGACGAGGTGACCGTGGTACGCCGGCGCAGCCAGGAAGTGAGTTACTGAGCAATGAAAGTCATGGCCCAATTGGCGATGGTGATGAACCTCGACAAATGCATCGGCTGCCACACCTGCTCGGTCACCTGCAAGCAAGCCTGGACCAACCGCACTGGCACCGAATACATCTGGTTCAACAATGTCGAAACCCGCCCGGGTCAAGGTTATCCGCGCACCTACGAGGACCAGGACCGGTGGCGCGGCGGCTGGGTGCGCGACAAGAGGGGTCGGCTGAGGCTGCGCGACGGGGGCCGCATCGCCAAACTGCTGCGGATCTTCGCCAACCCCCGGCTGCCCACGATCGACGACTACTACGAACCGTGGACCTACGACTACGAGAACCTGACCACGGCGCCGGCCGGAGACACCTTCCCGACCGCAGCGCCGCGCAGTCTGATCAGCGGCAAACCGATGAAGATCACCTGGGGCCCGAACTGGGACGACAACCTGTCCGGGTCGCCGGAGATCCTGGCCGGGGACCCGATCCTGAAAAAGGTCAGCGAGGAGGTTCGGCTGCGGCTCGAAGAGACCTTCATGTTCTATCTGCCGCGCATCTGCGAGCACTGCCTCAACCCCTCCTGTGTGGCCTCCTGCCCGTCGGGTGCGATGTACAAGCGCAGCGAGGACGGCATCGTGCTGGTCGACCAGGACCGCTGCCGGGGCTGGCGGATGTGTGTCTCCGGGTGTCCCTACAAGAAGGTGTATTTCAACCACAAGACCGGCAAAGCCGAGAAGTGCACGCTGTGCTACCCGCGGATGGAGGTCGGCCTGCCGACCATCTGCTCGGAGACCTGTGTGGGGCGGTTGCGCTACCTGGGCCTGGTGCTCTACGACGCCGACCGGGTGCTTCACGCCGCGTCGGTGGAGAATGACACCGACCTCTATGAGGCGCAGCGCCAGATCCTGTTGGACCCCCACGATCCCGAGGTGATCGCCGGCGCGCGCGCCGAGGGCGTCTCCGACGAGTGGGTAGAGGCCGCGCAGCGCTCCCCGATCCACGCGCTGATCAACACCTACAAGGTCGCGCTGCCGCTGCACCCCGAGTACCGCACCATGCCCATGGTCTGGTACATCCCGCCGCTGTCGCCAGTGGTCGACGCGGTCAGCCGCGACGGCCACGACGGGGAGGATCTGGGCAACCTGTTCGGTGCGCTGGAAGCGCTGCGCATTCCGATGCAGTATCTGGCCGAACTGTTCACCGCCGGCGACACCGGTCCGGTGCAGGATGTGCTGCGCCGACTGGCCGCGATGCGCTCCTGCATGCGTGACATCAACCTCGGACGCGAGACTCAGCCGCACATCCCGGAGTCGGTGGGCATGACCGAACAACAGATCTACGAGATGTACCGGCTGCTTGCCATCGCGAAATACGAAGAGCGCTATGTGATTCCGACGGCATTCAACCCGCAGGCCCGTGATCTCGGACAGCAGGGTTGCGCGCTGGAGGGCGACGGCGGCCCCGGCATGTACGAGTCGGGCGAACCGGTGCCCGTGTCGGTGGAAACCTTCCACGCCGCACAGCGATCCAGAGTGAACCTGCTCAACTGGGACGCTCGTCAGGCATCGGCCGGGATGTTCCCGGAAGAACACGGGCAAGAAGAACACGGGCAAGAAGAACACGGGCAAGAAGAACACGGGCAATGAGACTGCTTCAGCGTCGGGATCGTTCCGGCGACCGGATCCAGGACCGCCTCGTCTGGCAGGCCGCGTCGCTGCTGCTGGCCTATCCCGACGACGGGTTGACCGGGCGGCTGGACACCGTGGCGGAGCTGCTGGCTCATGTCGTGCGCCCCGCAGGCGAATTGCTCGGGCACACGGCGGCGGCGCTGCGGGCCCGCGAGCCGATGGCCGCGGCGATGGACTACGTCGCGACCTTCGACCTGCGGCGGCGGGCCACGATGTATCTGACGTACTGGACCGCCGGGGACACCCGCAACCGTGGCCGCGAGATGCTGGCCTTCGCGACCGCCTACCGGGAAGCCGGCGTACAGCCGCCGCGCGCCGAAGCCCCCGACTACCTGCCGGTGGTGCTCGAATTCGCCGCCACCGTCGATCCCGCGGCCGGGCGTCGGTTGCTGAGCGAGCACCGGGTCCCCCTCGATGTGTTACACAGCGCCCTGGCCGACGCCGGGTCGCCGTATGCGCCCACCGTGGCGGCGGTCTGCGGCACCCTGCCGGTGGCCACCGACCAGGAGGTGCGCCGCGCGGCGCGCCTGGCGAAATCCGGCCCGCCCGCCGAAGCCGTTGGGCTGCAGGAATTCACCTTGACCGTACCCCCCCGACGGCAGGCAGGAGCGCCACATGTTTAGCAACGTGCTGTTCTGGGACATCGCGCCGTATGTGACGCTGACGGTCCTGATCCTGGGCACTTGGTGGCGGTACCGCTACGACAAGTTCGGCTGGACCTCCCGGTCCTCGCAGATCTGCGAGTCGCGCCTGCTGCGGATCGGCAGCCCGATCTTTCACTTCGGCATCCTGGCGGTTTTCGCCGGGCATGTGATGGGGCTGCTCATCCCGCCGCGGGTGACCCACTGGCTGAAGGTGAGCGACTACGCCTACCACATGCAGGCGGTGATCGCCGGGTCGATCGCGGGCGTCGCGGCGCTGGCGGGCATCGGGCTGCTGATCTACCGCCGGTTCACCCGCCCCGCGGTGTCGCTGGCCACCACCCGCGGCGACAAGGTCATGTATACGGTGCTGCTGCTGGCCATCGTGGTGGGCCTCTACTGCGACCTGATCGGCACCGGCCCGCACGGCGGCGAATTCCACTACCGCTACACGGTCGGGCTGTGGTTCCGGCGGATCTGGATCCTGCAGCCGCACGGGGAGGTCATGATCAACGCGCCGTGGGACTACCAGCTGCACGCCCTGATCGGGATGGTGCTGTTCACGCTGTGGCCGTTCACTCGTCTGGTGCACGTGTTCAGCGCGCCGATCGCCTACCTGTTCCGTCCCTACATCGTCTACCGCAGCCGTGAGGTGACGGCCACGGGTGACATGGTCGGCGCGGCGCCGCCCCGCCGCGGGTGGTAGGGCCCGGGTAACCGGTGTGACGTGAGGGCGGCGACACGCCGGGCGCGACCGCCGCCGCTTCACACTCGAGGCCGCCGTTTCACATTCGACGGACACCCGGTGACCTGCTCAGTTCGCGTACGCATAGTCCGCGCTGCCACAATCAGCGACGTGCCATTTCGCAACGTCGCCATCGTCGCCCACGTCGACCACGGAAAAACCACCCTGGTCGACGCCATGCTGCGGCAGTCCGGGGCGTTGACGCACCGCGGTGACGACACCCAGGAACGCATCATGGACAGCGGTGACCTCGAGAAAGAAAAGGGCATCACCATCCTGGCCAAGAACACCGCCGTGCACCGCCTGCACCCGGATGGGACCGTGACGGTGATCAACGTCATCGACACTCCCGGGCACGCCGACTTCGGGGGCGAGGTCGAACGCGGTCTGTCCATGGTGGACGGGGTGTTGCTGCTGGTCGACGCGTCAGAGGGGCCGCTGCCCCAGACCCGGTTCGTGCTGCGCAAGGCGCTGGCGGCCCACCTGCCGGTGATCCTCGTCGTCAACAAGACGGACCGGCCGGACGCGCGCATCGCCGAGGTGGTCGAGGCCAGCCACGACCTGCTGCTCGACGTCGCCTCAGACCTCGACGACGAGGCGGCCAAGGCGGCCGAGCACGCGCTGGGCCTGCCGACGCTGTACGCGTCCGGTCGCGCGGGCGTCGCAAGCACCGAACAGCCCGCCGACGGGGAGGTGCCAGTCGGCGACAACCTCGACCCGCTGTTCGACGTGTTGATGGAGCACATCCCGCCGCCGACGGGGGACCCCGACGCCCCGCTGCAGGCGTTGGTGACCAACCTCGACGCGTCGGCCTTCCTCGGGCGGCTCGCCCTGATCCGCATCTACAACGGCAGACTGCGCAAGGGGCAGCAGGTCGCCTGGATGCGGGAAGTCGACGGGTTGCCCGTCGTCGCCAACGCCAAGATCACCGAGTTGCTCGTGACCGAGGGGGTCGAGCGCAGCGCCACCGACGAGGCGATCGCCGGCGACATCGTGGCCGTGGCGGGCCTGGCCGAGATCATGATCGGGGACACCCTGGCCGATCCCGAACACGCTCACGCGCTGCCGCGCATCACCGTCGACGAGCCGGCGATCTCGGTGACCGTCGGCACCAACACCTCGCCGCTGGCCGGCAAAGTCGGCGGCCACAAGCTGACCGCGCGCATGGTCCGCGGCCGGCTGGACACCGAGTTGGTCGGTAACGTATCCATCCGGGTCGTGGACATCGGCCGGCCCGACGCGTGGGAGGTGCAAGGCCGCGGCGAGCTCGCCCTGGCCGTGCTGGTCGAACAGATGCGCCGCGAGGGCTTCGAGCTCACGGTCGGCAAGCCTCAAGTGGTCACCAGAACGATCGACGGCAAGCTGCACGAGCCGTTCGAGGCGATGACGATCGACTGCCCGGAGGAATTCGTCGGCGCGATCACCCAATTGATGGCCGGCCGCAAGGCCCGCATGGAGGACATGACCAACCACGCAGCCGGCTGGGTCCGGATGGACTTCATCGTGCCCAGCCGCGGCCTGATCGGCTTCCGCACCGACTTCCTCACGCTCACCCGCGGCACCGGCATCGCGAACGCCGTGTTCGACGGCTACCGCCCGTGGGCAGGGGAGATCCGGTCCCGCCATACCGGTTCCCTGGTGTCCGACAGGTCTGGCACCATCACGCCGTTCGCTCTCATCCAGCTCGCCGACCGGGGCCAATTCTTCGTCGAGCCCGGCCAGGACACCTATGCCGGCATGGTCGTGGGGATCAACCCCCGCCCTGAGGATCTCGACATCAACGTCACCCGAGAGAAGAAGCTCACCAACATGCGATCGTCGACCGCGGACGTCATGGAGACGCTGGCCAGACCGCTCGAGCTGGACCTGGAACGCGCCATGGAATTCTGCGCCGGCGACGAATGCGTCGAAGTGACCCCGGAGATCGTGCGCGTCCGCAAGGTCGAGTTGGACGCGACGGCCCGGGCCCGCGTCCGGGCGCGGGCGAAGGCTCGAGGTTAGGTCGGTTGTCGGGGGTTCCCGCCCGCGGGCGTGACGCTGTGGCGAGATCCGCGCCGGATTTCGGCGCGGATTCAGGCCCGGATTCGGGCGGCGGCGCTCCGCTCGCCGAGCGTGCCCGGGCGCATGGGCCCGATACCCTGATCGGCGTGCCGAGACGACTGCGCCGCCTGTTCACCGCGGCCGGTGTCGTCGTTTCCCTGACCGGACTGGCCCTGGCGGCGTGCACGGTCAAACCGCCGCCCGCGCCGCAGAGCACTGACACGCCCCACCACTCGGCGCCGCCGCCCCAGCGGGTCATGCAGATCATCATGGGCATCGACTCGATCGGCGCGGGGTTCAATCCGCATCTGCTGTCGGACCTGTCGCCGGTGAACGCGGCGATCAGCGCGCTGGTGCTGCCCAGTGCGTTCCGGCCGGTGCCCGACACCAGCACGCCGACGGGGTCCCGCTGGGAGATGGACCCGACCCTGCTGGTCTCCGCTGAGGTGACCGCCCAGAACCCGTTCACGGTGACCTACAAGATCCGCCCCGAGGCGCAGTGGACGGACAACGCCCCGATCGCGGCGGACGACTTCTGGTACCTGTGGCGGCAGATGGTCAGCCAGCCCGGCGTGGTCGACCCGGCCGGCTACGACACGATCACCGGCGTGCAATCGCTCGACGGTGGCAAGCAGGCGGTGGTCACCTTCTCCCAACCGTATCCGGCCTGGCGGGAGCTGTTCACCAACATCCTGCCGGCGCACATCGTCAAGGACGTGCCGGGCGGCTTCACGGCGGGGCTGGCCCGGTCGATGCCGGTCACCGGGGGCCAGTTCCGGGTGGAGACCATCGACCCGCAGCGCGACGAGATCCTGATCGCCCGCAACGACCGCTACTGGGGTCAGCCTGCCAAGCCCGCGCTCATCTTGTTCCGCCGCGCGGGCGCGCCGGCGGCGCTGGCCGATTCGGTGCGCAACGGCGACACCCAGGTCGCCCAGGTGCACGGCGGGTCCGCGGCGTTCGCGCAGTTGTCCGCGATCCCCGACGTGCGGACCGCCCGGATCGTCACACCGCGGGTCATGCAGCTGACGCTGCGCGCCAACGAACCCAAACTCGCCGACACCCAGGTCCGCAAGGCGATCCTGGGGTTGCTCGACGTCGACCTGCTCGCGGCCGTGGGCGCCGGCAGCGACAACACCGTCACACTGGACCAGGCTCAGATCCGCTCGCCCAGCGACCCCGGCTACGAGCCGACAGCGCCGCCGGCCATGACGACGACGGCGGCGCTGGGCTTGCTGACCGCCGCCGGTTTCGACGTCGAGAGTAACGGGTCGGTGCCGGTGGCGTCGTCGACGATGGCACCGACGCCTACGGCAACCGAACCGACGGAAACCGGACCGCCGGAGGTCGTCCGCGGCCGCATCAGCAGGGACGGCCAGCAGTTGTCGCTCGTCATCGGCGTCGCGGCCAACGACCCGACGTCCGTTGCGGTGGCCAACACCGCCGCCGACCAACTGCGCGACGTCGGCATCGCCGCGACCGTGCTGGCGCTGGACCCGGTGACGCTCTACCGCGACGCTCTCGACGACAACCGGGTGGACGCGGTCGTGGGATGGCGCCAGGCGGGCGGTAATCTGGCGACGTTGCTGGAATCCCGTTATGGGTGTCCCGCTCTGCGCACGACCCGGCTCACCGGGCCCAGCGCTGCAGCGAATTCACCGGCGCGAGCGACACCGTCGGCGGGGACCGGCGCCAAGGCCCCGGCGCCGCCGCCGAGCCCGGAGCCGGAACCCGGCGTGCTGGTGCAGGCGCCGTCGAACCTCACCGGGATTTGCGACCCCAGCATCCAGCCCAGCATCGATGCCGCGCTCAACGGCACCAAGAGCATCAACGACGTGATCATCGCGGTCGAGCCACGCCTGTGGAACATGTCGACCGTGTTGCCGATCCTGCAGGACACCACCATCGTCGCGGCCGGGCCCAGTGTCCGCAATGTCAGCCTGTCGGGCGCGGTGCCGGTCGGCATCGTCGGCGACGCGGGCCAATGGGTGAAGACAGGACCGTGATCGTGCGTCGCGCACCGGTTGTCGGAGCCGGTCGCGATCCCCGTCGGCAAATCCTTCTGGTGGACCCGGCGGTGAATTTCGGGCAAGCCATTCACGCCGTGCTCGAAACCGGATACCATTTGCTGACTGTGCGGACGCGTGGTGACCGGTTCCGGGGGCCGGCCGTCGCGCCACAACTTGGAGGTACACCGTGTCGTTCCTCACCGCCGTCCCGGACATGATGTCCGCGGCCGTGACAGACCTTTCGGGTATCGGGTCCACGCTGAGCGAGGCCAGTTCCTCGGCGGCGGCGGCGACAACCGGGGTGATGCCGGCCGCCATGGACGAGGTATCGCAGGCGGTCGCGTCCCTGTTCGGCGCCCACGGCCAGGCGTATCAGGCGTTCAGTGCGCAGGCGGCGCAATTTCATGCCCGCTTCGTGGAGGCGTTGAGCGCGGGCGCGAACGCCTACGCCGGCGCCGAGGCCAGCGTCGCTCAGTCGATGCAGAGCGCGGCGGCCGCGCCCGCCCAGGCGGTTGCCGCGGCGACCTCGGTTGCCCAGACTGCCTCGAGTCCGTTGTAGCGGCTCGAACCCGACCAGATCGCCTCCAACACCAACCTGATCAATGCCGAACTCGCCTTCAACCACCAGCTGGTCAGCGGCGAGGTGGCACTCGAGCAATCGATCTTCGGCACCGACAGCGCCCTCAACGGCACGCTGAACCGCGGCTTCAACGCCGTCAACACGCTGATCGGCACCGGCCAGCAGAGTCTCAACAACCTCTCGGGTGCGCTGGTGCCCCAGCCGGCCTTCAACCAGTCGCTGCTGACCGGCAGTCCGGCTCAAACGTTCAACGGCGGTCAGATCGGCGGCCTGACCGGCGTCGTCGACCAGGCCCTCTTCGCCGGCGTCGACTTCCTCGGCCTTCTGGCGGGCCAGTAACCCGCGGTCATCCCTGGGCCGTGCTGATGTACAGGTCATCGTGACCGGTCGGTGAGGTGCGGGCGGTCGCTCAGTCGGTCGGTGTGTGCCCGGGCCTGGGCGGGATCACCGTGTCGACGATCAGCCCGAGTTCCCGCCGGGTCGGCGGCGACCCGGTGACCATGCATTGGTGGTTGATCAACGCCGGTCCGATGCGCGCGGTGAACGCAGTGATCGTGGCCGGGTCGAGGTCTCCGTTCGCCACGGCGGTGCGCAGGATCGATTCGACGAGCGTGAGGCGCGGGCCTACCACGGCGTCGGCGAAGATGGCGCGCAGCTCGGGCTCGTGGATGAGCTGGGCGATGATGTCCAGGCCGGGGAATCCGGTTTTGCCTGCCAACACGTCGCGGTGCGCGGTGAACACCGACAGCAGGTTCTCGCGGGCGGACCGGCCGGGGCGCGATTCGGGCAACGACGGCAGGGCATACACCAAGGCGGCGTGCACCAGGTCGCGCTTACAGCCCCAGCGCCGGTACAGCGCCGCCTTGCCGGTGTGGGCGCGCGCCGCGATGCCCTCCATGGTCAGCCCGCCGTACCCGACGTGAGCCAATTCGGCCAGGGTGGCCTCGTAGAGCGCCCGTTCGAGGACCTCGCCCCGCCGGCGCCCTCGGGCACCCGTGGCGGGGTTGAGCTGCGACATTGTTCGATAGTAGCCGTCGTCGTCGTCGCATTTGACGAAAACAGATAAGAAACGCAACCGAACACTATTAGTTGGTGGCGGGCTTGTCGCGGGCCTCGTTGACGGTAGCGTGGCAGCAGCGTGATAACGGTAGGGTGCGTGCATGCCTGAGTCCCCGCGGCTGCTGTTCGTCCACGCGCACCCCGACGACGAGACCATCGGCACCGGCGCCACCATCGCCCATTACGCCGCTCGCGGGGCAGAGGTGGGCGTGGTCACCTGCACGCTCGGTGAGGAGGGCGAGGTGATCGGCGAGAAGTGGGCCGGGCTGGCCGTCGATCGTGCCGACCAGCTCGGTGGCTACCGGGTCGCTGAGCTGACTGCCGCACTGCAGGCGCTGGGCGTCGGCGGACCCACCTATCTCGGCGGCGCCGGCCGCTGGCGGGACTCGGGTATGGCCGGCACCGCAAAGCGGCGGCACCAGAGGTTCATCGACGCCGACGAGCGTGAGGCCGTCGGGTCATTGGTCGCCGTCATCCGCGACATGCGCCCGCACGTCGTCGTGACCTATGACCCCGCGGGGGGCTACGGCCACCCCGACCACGTCCACACCCACACTGTGACGACCGCCGCCGTGGCCGAAGCCGGTTCCGCCGCGGCCCAGTATCCGGGTGCTCCGTGGCAGGTGCCGAAGTTCTACTGGTCGGTGTTCGCCCTGAGCGCTTTCCGGGCGGCCCGGGACGCACTGCGGCCGCAGGATGTGCAACCGCACTGGGTGATCCCGCCGGACGAGGGATTCGCCTTCGGGTATGCCGACTCGGACATCGACGCCGTCGTCGAGGCCGGCCCGCAGGGGTGGGCCGCGAAGCGGGCCGCGCTCGCCGCGCACGCCACCCAGGTGGACCTGGGGCCGACCGGCCGGGCCTGCGCTCTGTCCAACAACATCGCGCTGCCGATCGCCGCCGACGAGCACTACGTGCTGGCCGCCGGCGCCGCGGGCGAACGTGACGAGCGCGGTTGGGAAACGGATCTGCTTGCAGGGCTTGGTTTCACTGCGGCCTGACGCGGTAGGCTTCCCGGCAGGCGCCCCACGGAAGGAATTCGCATGGACCCTGACATGGACCCTAATATGCAGCACTGGCAGGATCGGCTCGACAGCTTTCAGTGGGTCATCGGTTCGATCCTCTCCCAGGTCGACAGCGTCCCGACCTGATCGCAACCAGGCCGAGCGCCGCGGGCGAGGACGGCGGCGCCGCAGACGCAGCTGTTCGCATGGTCGTCCTGATGCTGCTGGGCGTGGACGGCGTCCTGTCAGCACTGGCCGGAGCGCTGCTGCTGCCTTCCTATGTCGGCGTTGTCCCCTTTCCCGTCAGCGGGCTGATCAGTGGGCTTGTCAACGCTGCCCTGGTGTGGGCCGCCGGCTTGTGGGCGAGGTCTCCGCGGGTGGCGGCGGTGCCGCTGTGGACGTGGCTGATCACCGTCGCGTTCATCAGTATGGGTGGCCCTGCGGACGACGTGATCCTGGGGGGCGAGGGCCTGATGCGCTACGGGGCGCTGTTGTTGATGGTGCTGGGGGTGTCGCCGCCGGCGTGGGTGTTGTGGCGGCGCGGCCCACACTGCTGAGGACCTCACACGTCTGAGGGTTACGGCAGGTTCGTCCCGATCGGCGGGAGTGGCGGGAACAGGCTGTGGAACCAGTTGGTCTCGGTGGTGACGAACTGGTTGATCGAGGCCGTGGTGGCCGCATAGATGTTGTTCAACCCCTGGCCGAAACTCACTGTCCCGTCGAGGAAGTCGATCGTATTGAACAGGACGCCACGAACCATGGGCTCGAACAGGTAGTAGAAGTAGTTGATCTGCGGTGCCAGGATGCCGATCAAGAACAGCCATCGGACTCCATATGAGACCAGGTCGAAGCCGTATGCCACCCACGGCTCGACGGCAAGGTAGGCGTTCTCGATCGCGGTGCCCAGCGGCGCCAGTATGTTGGCGGCCGGGACCGACGCGGCCCCGGTGATCGCGGCCGGCGCGAGCAATGCGGCGGCCGCCTGCGCTGCTGCGGCACCGTCGCCGCCGAAAAGCCCGGCTCCGGTGCCGAGCAGTCCGGCCGCGCCGCCCACGGTCATCCAGCCGGACCCGGTTCCGATCAGCGGGTGTCCCAGCACCATCTCGGCGGGCGTGTTGACCGCGTTCACCAGGGTCTGCGCCGCGCGTGTTTCCGCGGACGCGTACGCGTTCGCCGCCTCGGTCAGCGCCTGGACGAACCGCTGGTGAAACTGCGACACCTGCGAGCTGAGCTGCTGATACTCCACCGCATGGTGGGAGAACAGGGCAGCGATCTGCGTCGACACCTCGTCGGCGGCGGCGGCCAGGACACCGGTCGTGGGCGGTGCCGCGACGGCGTTGGCGGTGCTGATCGTCGACCCGAGGCCGGCCAGATCCGATGCCGCGCTGACCAGCGCATCCGGCGCCGCCAGCACGAAAGACACCGCGCAGCCTCCAGGTTTTGCTGTCCGGCAATCGGGGTTGCCGGCAACGGATTTTCTGGGATCGTAACCCGATCGGGGCCGGCGGGCCGGGACGCCGGCAAAACGCCTGTGTCCGTGCGCGCGTGCAACGTCGCGTTGGGGACGGTCGAACGCCGGCAGGTGGCAGCCTGGCGCTAGTGTTGCGCATATGGCACCGTTGCCCAGGGACTCGTGTTGGGACGCGCGGATGAAATTCGAACGTGGGGAAGTTACAGCAAGGTGCCGTTGACTCCGGGCCAAGAGCCCACCGTGCTGCCCAGCCCCGTCGTCGTGCCCCAGGCGGGCGTATCAGCGCTGCGGAGGGTGTTGCGTCGGGCCCGGGACGGCGTTGCGCTGAACGTGGAGGAGGCGGCGGTCGCGATGACCGCCCGCGGGGATGCCTTGGCCGACTTGTGCTCGAGCGCGTCGCGGGTCCGCGACGCGGGCCTGCAGTCGGCGGGACGGCGCGGGCCCGACGGCCGGCTGCCGATCACGTATTCGCGCAAGGTCTTCATCCCGGTCACGCACCTGTGTCGCGACAGTTGCCACTACTGCACCTTTGTCGCCGCGCCGGGCAAACTGCGCGCCCGGGGCGCCGGAATGTATCTCGAGCCGGACGAGATTCTCCGAGTCGCCCGGCGCGGGGCCGAACTCGGTTGCAAGGAAGCGCTGTTCACTCTCGGTGACCGGCCCGAGGATCGATGGCCCGAGGCCAGAGAGTGGCTGGGGGAGCGCGGCTACGACTCCACGCTGTCCTACCTGCGGGCGATGTCGATCCGGGTGCTGGAGGAGACCGGGCTGCTGCCGCACCTGAACCCGGGCGTCATGAGCTGGTCGGAGATGTCACGGCTCAGGCCGGTCGCGCCGTCGATGGGCATGATGCTGGAGACGACGTCGCGGCGACTGTTCGAGACCAGAGGCCTTGCCCACTACGGCAGTCCGGACAAAGATCCGGTGGTGCGGCTGCGCGCGCTCACCGACGCGGGGCGCCTGTCCATTCCGTTCACCACCGGTCTGCTGGTCGGTATCGGCGAGACCCTGCCCGAACGTGCCGACACCTTGCATGCGATTCGCAAGTTGCACAAGGAGTTCGGGCACGTCCAAGAGGTGATCGTGCAGAACTTCCGCGCCAAGCAACACACCGTGATGGCCGCGGTGCCCGATGCCGGGATCGAGGATTACCTCGCGACGGTGGCGGTTGCGCGGCTGGTGCTGGGCCCGGGCATGCGTATCCAGGCGCCGCCCAACCTGGTCTCGCGCCAGGAGTGCCACGCGCTGATCGCCGCCGGCGTCGACGACTGGGGTGGCGTCTCGCCCCTGACGCCCGACCACGTGAACCCCGAACGGCCCTGGCCCGCCTTGGAAGAACTGGCCGCCGTCACCGCGGAATCCGGGTATGACCTGACGCAACGGCTGACCGCCCAGCCCAGATACGTGCAGGCGGGAGCGGCCTGGATCGATCCGCGGGTGCGCAGACACGTGTTGGCGCTGGCCGACCCGGCGACCGGCCTGGCCCGTGACGTCAATCCGGTGGGTCTGCCCTGGCAGGAGCCTGACGACGTGGAGTCCTCCGGTCGGACCGACCTCCACGCGACCATCGACACCGCGGGCCGCAACGCGCACGCCCGCAGCGATCTCGACAGTGCCTTCGGCGACTGGGAATCGATCCGGGCGCACGTCCACGAGCTGGCCGCGCGGGCTCCCGAGCGTATCGACACCGACGTGCTCGCCGCGCTGCGGTCCGCGGAGCGCGATCCCGCGGCCTGCACCGACGGCGAGTACCTTGCCCTGGCCACCGCCGACGGCCCGGCATTGGAAGCGGTTGCGGCACTGGCCGACTCGTTGCGTCGTGACGCGGTCGGCGACGACGTGACCTTCGTGGTGAACCGCAACATCAACTTCACCAACGTCTGTTACACGGGCTGCCGGTTCTGTGCCTTCGCGCAACGCAAGGGGGACGCGGACGCGTATTCGCTGTCCACCGACGAGGTCGCAGACCGGGTCTGGGAGGCGCACGTGGAGGGCGCCACCGAGGTGTGCATGCAGGGTGGCATCGACCCCGAGCTGCCGGTGACCGGTTACGTCGAGCTGGTGCGCGCCGTCAAGGGCCGGGTGCCCTCGATGCACGTGCATGCGTTCTCCCCGATGGAGATCGCCAACGGTGTCACCAAGAGCGGGCTGAGTATTCGCGAATGGCTGGTCAGCCTGCGCGAAGCCGGGCTCGATACGATACCCGGCACCGCGGCCGAGATCCTCGACGACGAAGTGCGCTGGGTGCTCACCAAGGGCAAACTGCCGACGTCGCTGTGGATCGAGATCGTGTCCACCGCGCACGAAGTGGGCCTGCGATCCTCCTCGACCATGATGTACGGGCACGTCGACAACCCGCGCCACTGGGTTGCCCACCTGAACGTGCTGCGCGACATCCAGGATCGCACCGGCGGTTTCACCGAGTTCGTGCCGTTGCCGTTCGTGCACCAGAACTCGCCGTTGTACCTGGCCGGCGCGGCCCGTCCGGGACCCACCCATCGCGACAACCGCGCGGTGCATGCGCTCGCGCGGATCATGTTGCACGGCCGCATCTCGCACATCCAGACCAGCTGGGTCAAGCTCGGCGTCGAGCGCACGCGGGTGATGCTCAACGGCGGCGCCAACGATCTGGGCGGCACGCTGATGGAGGAGACGATCTCACGGATGGCGGGTTCGGAACACGGATCGGCGAAGAGCGCGGCGGAATTGGCCGCCATCGCCGAGGGCATCGGCCGTCCGGCGCGTCAGCGCACCACCACTTACGTCACAAAGGCACCTACGTCGGCGCCTACGTCGGCACCTACGTCACACGGGTCGCATGACCGTGGGCTGCTCAGCGGCCGCTGAGCAGCCCACGGTCATGGATTTGGTCGGCCCCGCAGTGTATTTCCCCGCAGCGAATTTCTCAGTAGTTGTTGCAGGTACCGGCGACTGACTGGACGAGGCCGAAGTATTGCGCGGCCTGCGGCATCGCCTGAACCTGGGCGGCCATCGCCTGGCGCTGAGGCGGCGCGGCGGCGAGGAACTGACGCAGGTAGTTCTGCGCGAACGGCTGCGCGTTCAGCTGAGCGGCAGCACTGGGCGAAGTCGCGTTGATGGCCGCCATGACTTGGTCGTAGTTGCAGGTCGTGTTGATGATGGGCCCCAGGTCGGGCTCTGCGGACGCGACCCCGGACCCCGCAGCAAACACCAATGCCACGCCACCGGCCGCGGCGGCGATCTTGGTCAACGACAGCTTCACCATATATGGACACCTTCCACATTCATTGCACCGTCGAAAAACGGCTACGTCGACTGCCCGGACGGCTGCCGTCTCAGTCGAGATTACCAGTCAGCGCGGGCGCTCCGACCATCGTACAGTTTCTCGGAAAGCCGCCTCCGAAATGTTGAGGGGCGAGGTGTGAGGGGCGAAATGTGACAGAGACGGATCAGCGCCGCGGTGGTGCGCGTTACATTACCGCTGAGGGGCGTGCCATGTGGCCGACGTGTGTGCAACGGTTAGTATCAGTAACCGAACGCTTGCCCACCGGGACCCAGCGGTCCGCGGCGAGCCCACAACAGCAGTTCACCCCACAACAGCAGTTCACATTGAGAACAGTTCACATTGAGCAGCCCACACTGATCAGGACGAGGAGACGTCTGTGACGTACACGATCGCCGAACCCTGCGTCGACATCAAAGACAAGGCATGCATCGAGGAGTGCCCCGTCGACTGCATTTACGAGGGTGCCCGGATGATGTACATCCATCCGGATGAATGCGTCGACTGCGGGGCCTGCGAACCGGTCTGCCCTGTCGAAGCCATCTACTACGAAGACGATGTGCCAGACCAGTGGAGCCAGTACACGCAGATCAACGCTGATTTCTTCGCCGAGTTGGGCTCGCCCGGAGGCGCGGCCAAGGTCGGCATGACCGAGAACGATCCGCAGGTGGTCAAGGACCTGCCGCCCCAAGGCGAGGGCGACTGAGCCGCAGTGCCGCATGAGCCGGGCCCGGCTCGGCGGGTGAGGGCGCTCCCGGCGCGCGCGAAGGTGTCGGCGTCCCTGCCGGAGTTTCCCTGGGACACGTTGGTCGAGGCGAAAGCCCTGGCGGCGGAGCACCCGGATGGAATCGTCGACTTGTCCGTCGGCACGCCGGTCGACCCTGTCGCACCGCTGATCCGGGAGGCGCTGACGGCTGCCGGATCAGCGCCGGGGTACCCCACGACGGCCGGCACCCCGGGACTGCGCGCGTCGGCGGTGGCGGCGCTGACGCGCCGCTTCGCGGTCAGCGGGCTCAGCGAGGCGGCGGTGCTGCCGGTGATCGGCAGCAAGGAATTCATCGCCTGGCTGCCGACGCTGCTGGGGCTTGCGGGCCGGGACGTGGTCGCGGTGCCGGAGCTGGCATATCCGACGTACGAGGTCGGTGCCCGGCTGGCCGGGGCGCAGGTGCTGCGCGCCGATTCGCTGACCCAGTTGGGCCCGCGGTCCCCGGCGCTGGTCTATCTGAACTCGCCGAGTAACCCGACGGGACGCGTTCTGGGCGTCGAGCACCTACGCAAGGTCATCGGCTGGGCGCGTGAGCGCGGCTGCGTGGTGGCCTCCGACGAGTGCTACCTGGGTTTGGGCTGGGATGCCGAGCCCCCCGGACCCCTGTCGGTGCTGCATCCGTCGGTCTGCGACGGTGACCATACCGGTCTGCTGGCGATCCATTCGCTGTCGAAGAGCTCGTCGCTGGCCGGCTACCGGGCAGGTTTCGTGGCCGGGGACCCCGAGCTGGTCGCTGAGCTGTTGGCCGTGCGCAAGCACGCCGGGATGATGGTCCCGACGCCGGTGCAGGCGGCGATGGTGGCCGCCCTCGACGACGACGCCCACGAGCGGGCGCAGCGCGAACGGTACCGGCGGCGGCGCGACATGCTGCTGCCGGCGTTGCGCGCGGCCGGTTTTGTGGTCGACCACTCCGAGGCGGGGCTGTACCTGTGGGCCAGCCGCGGCGAGCCGTGCCGGGACAGTGTCACCTGGCTGGCCACCCGCGGCATCCTGGTGGCGCCGGGCGACTTCTACGGACCGCGGGGAGCGCGGCATGTGCGGGTCGCGCTGACCGCCACCGACGAGCGGGTCGCCGCGGCGGTGCAACGGCTCACCCAGCCCTCCCCGGCCGTCTAGTGGTCTTGCCCGTTAATCCGTCGGGCCCGTTCGCTGGGGTGTCGAGACTGCGGTGGCAGCGCCGAAACGCGAAAAAAGTAGCGCTGAGCACAGT
>NZ_JBMIOP010000226.1:0-17463 GCF_049197365.1 Mycobacterium sp. THU-M104 | reverse complement strand
ACCAGTACTGGCGATGCTGGAACGGGTAGGTGGGCAGGTCGAGCTTGCGCGCCGCCCCCACGACGGCGCCGAAGTCGGGCAGGTGGCCGGCGACGTAGGCGTTGGCGAGGGCCTCGGTGATCTGGCGGTGGTCGGCGGTGTTTTTACGCAGCGACGCAATCGCGCGCGGCGCGGTGGCCGGGTCGGGCCAGGCCCGCAGCGCCGAGGCGGTCAGCACCGGTTGCGGGCCGATCTCGAGCAACACCGCACAACTCAGATCGGCCAGGGTACGCACACTCTTGGCGAACTCGACCGGCTGACGGGCATGACGGCGCCAGTAGGCACCATCGAGTCTCCCGCTGCGGCCCAGGGCCGCACCGGTGCGGTTACACACCAACGTCCGCTGCGGCGACCGGTACTCGAATTGGTTGGCAAACGCCTCGAACTCCTCGAGGATCGGATCCAGCAGCGCCGAATGAAACGCGTGGCTGGTGTCGAGCCAGTCACAGCGCACCCCGTCGTCTTCCAAGCCCTCCAACGCCCGCTCCAGATCCTCCGCGGGACCCGAGAGCACGGTGTTGGCGCCGTTGTAGGCGGCCACCGACAGACTCGGAAACTCATCGGTCAGACTCTCCACCCGCTCGGGCGCAGCGAAGATCGCGACCATCCGCCCGCCGGCGGGCAGGCTGCCGAACAGCCGGCCCCGCTCGGCCATCAACAGCGCCCCGTCCTGCAGGCTGAACACGCCGGCGACACACGCCGCCGAATACTGGCCCACACTGTGGCCCAGCACCACGTCAGGTTCAAACCCCCAGGACTGCCACAGCCGCGCCAAACCCATCTCCACCGCGAACAACGCCGGCTGGGCATAGGTCGTCAGCCGCAGAGTGTCCTCCTGCTCTGGATCGAAAATAACGTCCAGCAACGGCTTCTCGAGCACACCGGCAACCGTCTCCGCGCACCGGGTCATCGTCTCGGCGAACACCGGCTCGGTCTCGAACAACTCCTTGGCCATCCCGGTGTACTGGCTGCCCTGGCCGGTGAACAACCACGCCGTCTTCGGCGTTCTGTCGGATATCCCGCGCACCAGACCGGGCGCCGGGCGGTCGTCGGCCAGCGCACCGAGGGCCTCGCGCGCGGATTGCGCCGAATTGACCAACAGGGCGGCCCGGTGCTCGAAGTGGGAGCGCCCCGCCCCGGCAGTCAAGCAGATGTCGGCCAACGGGGCATCCGGGTGCTCGCCCAGCCAGCCGCGGTAGTCCTGCGCGAGCGCCACCAGGGCCTCCGCGCTGCGCGCCGAGAGCGGCAACAGGCAAAAACGCCGGTCATCAGACGGCGCCGGGGCCGCCGCCACCTGGGCCACCTCGGCGGGCGCCTCTTCGAGGATGACGTGGGAGTTGGTGCCGGCGAACCCGAACGAACTGACCCCGGCGATGCGGGGCCGCCCGTCGCGCACCCAGGCGGTGGCCTCCTCGACGACCCGCACCGGCAGCCGGTCCCACGGGATGTGCGGCGACGGCTTCTGGAAGTGCAGGTGCTTGGGCAACACCTCGTGCTCGAGCGCCAGGATGACCTTGATCACGCCCGCGATCCCCGCGGCCGCCTCCAGATGCCCGATATTCGTCTTCACCGACCCGATCAGCAGCGGCCGCTCGGCCTCGCGCCCCTTGCCGAATGCCGCACCGGCGGCCTGCACCTCGATCGGGTCACCCAGCGACGTCCCGGTCCCGTGCGCCTCCAGATAGCCCACGTCACCGGGGGCGACTCCGGCGCGCCGCAGCGCTTCGGCGATCACGCGTTGCTGTGCCACGCCGTTGGGCACCGTCAGACCACCCGAGGCGCCGTCCTGGTTGATCGCGCTGCCCCGGATCACCGCCCGGATCCGGTCACCGTCGCGGACCGCGTCCGCCAGACGCTTCACGACGATCACACCGCAGCCCTCACCGCGCACATACCCGTCCGCGGACGCGTCGAAGGTCTTGCACTTGCCGTCAGGCGCCAGCATGTGCGCGTGGGAAAAGGTCATCGCGGTCTTGGCGCTGAGCAGCGCGTTCGCGCCGCCGACCAGCGCGAGGTCACATTCCCCGTAGCGCAGGGCCTGGCAGGCCTGGTGGATCGCCACCAACGACGAGCTGCACGCCGTGTCGACGGTGACCGCCGGGCCCTGCAGCCCCAGCCCGTAGCTGATCCGGCCCGCGCCCGCGGCGGCCGACGTCCCGATCGCGACGTACGCCTCGATTTCCTCGTAGCTCAGCTGTTCGGAGATCAATCCCAGATAGTCGTGGGTGCCAAGGCCCATGAACACGCCGGTCTTGGTGTTCGCCAGAGACGAAGGCGCGGTGCCCGCATGCTCGACCGCGCGCCACGCCGTCTCCAGCAGGAGCCGGTGCTGCGGGTCGATCAACATGGTTTCCCGGTTCGACAGCCCGAAGAAGGGCGCGTCGAACCCCGTGACGTCGTCGATGAAACCCGCCCGGCGGGTCACGATCTTGCCGGGCGCGTCGGGATCGGGGTCGTAGAACTCGTTGACGTCCCAGCGGTCGGAGGGAACCTCCGAAATCGCGTCCCGCCCCTGCTGGAGCACCTCCCAGAATTCCTCGACGTCCGCGGCACCCGGGAAGCGCGCCGCGTAGCCGATGACCGCAAACCCTTCGGCCGCACCGTGGCGGATGGGCGTCCCGTTGGTCGGCAGAGCTCCGTTCTGGTTCTCGGTCATTTCCGACCGCCCATCGTCTCGGGGTGCTTGTCGTCGTTGGCCACGAGGAAAGTGCTTCCACTGCGATCGTCGATCCGATTGATGCTCAACCGTGTCTCCAGTCCATTTACTCGACAGGGGTGTAACAAGTCCTAAACCTTACTCACTGGCTGAGACGCGCGTCACCGGTATGGATAATTGATGCGCGGCACACAGTACCGGCGCTCGCACGTGCTGCGTGAACTGCGGCGATAGGTTGCGCTCCCGGCTTTGGCTGCGGGTCAGCCGACCCGTACGGATCAGCCGACCCGTGTGGAGCGTACGAAATCTTCCAGAAGATCGGCGGCGACTGCGAGTCCCTCGGCGGGTTCGGTCATCCGCGTGGCGAACTCCCGGGCCCGGGCGACGTATTCCGGGGCCAGGATGGTGCGTAAGTCCGTGACCAGCGATTCTTCGGTTGTGGCTGAAAACCGCCGAGCGGTGCCCACCTGCAGCCGTGTGACCCTCGATCCCGAGAGCGTCTGATCCATGTCGGTCGCAAGGACCAGTGTGGGGATTCCCGCGCGCAGGCCGATGGCCGTGGTGCCCGTGCCCCCGTGGTGCACGACGGCACGGCAGGCGGGAAAGACGGTCGAGAAATTCACCGCCCCCACAACCTTGACGTGATCAGGATGCGCGACGCTGCTGAAGTCGGCACCGGCGGCGCCCACCAACGCCCGCTCTCCCAGCCGCGCGCAGGCGGCGCCGATCATGGCGATGGTGTCAGCCGGGGATTCGACCGGGGTGCTGCCGAACCCGAAGTAGATCGGGGGTGTTCCCGCGGCGATCCAGGACGCGACTTCCTCGTCGGCGTTCGTCGCCAACCCCAGCGTCAGCGCGCCGACAAAGGGACGTTGACCCCCATATCCCGCCCATTCGGTTGCCAGCCCGGGAAAGAGCGCTTCGTCGTAGCCCTGGATTTCCAGCGATCCGCGTTCGGAGATCCGCCGCGGCGGCGATCCTGTTGCCTTCGGTAGGCCCAGTTCGCGACGCAGGGCGTCCTCGGCCTTTTTCACCCCGCGCCACGACACCCACCAGAAGGCCGCGACCGCCGAACGCCGCAGCGGGGCCGGCAGGAAGACCAGGGTCTGGCGGTTGGGCCGCAGCGGGAAGTAATGGAGAGTGGCCAACGGGATGTCGTGGTATTCCGCGACGTTGGCGGCGGCGTCCTCGAAGTTGATGCCGGTGAATATCAGGTCGGCGCCGTCGGCCAGCGACACCAGCGTCGTGCTCATCTCCCGCCAAGCCCGCAGCAGGGGCCCCGAAATTTCCAGGCGCGACCTGACCAGATCCCGGATCCGCCAGGGATGGCTGAAGAAGCACGTCCAGAACTCGCGGTGCGCGTCCAGGATGGAGCGCGCCTCGGGCCCGAAGCCGACCGCCGCGACCCCCGCCGCCTCTGTGAAGCCGACCAAATCGGGCGGGACGGCCATGCAGACCTCGTGGCCCCGGCGCACCAGCTCGCGACCGACAGCGAGGTTCGGCTCGACATCACCGCGACTTCCCCAGCTCGCCAGGACGAATTTCATCGCTGGCCCCAGTCCCTTCGCTTTTCGTGGTTCGCGCCGTGCGGACGGGCCCGGCCGAGTTTACCCAGGCCGCTAACTGCTGGCGTCTTCCGGTGAGCACGCCGCGGCGCAGGCACTTGTCGGTCAGCCCCTCCAACCATCGTTCGACCGGGCCGAGGCAACACCGGGCGTCGGGCTCATCCGTTGATGCCGCGCACCCACTGAAACGTCGCGAAGTTCTTGACGCGCACGCCGACAAATCCGCTTTTCTCCAGTACGTCTCCGACAACATCATCGTCGAATCCGAATACGCGCCCGTTGACTTTCGGCAGCAGCTGAGTGATACGCCCGGCCGACGGGACCAGTATGGCCAGCCGGCCGCCCGGTCGCAGCACTCGGGCCATCTCGCCAAGGGCGGCCGCCGGGGCCGGCACCAGCTGCAGCACAGCGATCGAGACCAGCGCGTCAACAGTATCGTCCCGCAGCGGAAGTCGCTGCGCATCGGCGCGGATGAAACCGACGTGCGGGCCCGCCTCGTTGCGCACGGCCCGGGCCAGCATCGGCTCAGAGATGTCGATACCCAGGGCAAGTCCGTCCGGGCCGGCGGCACGCCCCAGCGCCGCGGTGACATTGCCCGGGCCCGAGCCGACGTCCAGCGCCGTGCCCCCTGGGGGAATGTTCAGCCACTCGACGGGAGGGCGCCATCCAGTGAGCCGCCGCCGCAAAAAGGCCTGGGCGTTGTCATAGAGCATCGATCCGATCGGCGATCCCCACGCGGCCTGGACCAGGCCGGTGTTGTCGTGCCGAACCGCGTCGTCGGGGGCTGATCCCGCGCCGAGCAGATCGAGATAACCCTTGCTCACATCAGGGTCGGCCGGCGGATCGGCAAGCAAGTCCAGCGCCCGGCGCAGCGCAGGCGGAAGCGAGACGTTCACGTCGGTCACCAGGGCACCATCCTTACTGCGGGTAACGGAGTCATCTTCTGATTCATCGGCCGTTCTGGTCGTGCGGGCGAGTACGGTCCAACTTCCCCAGGCCGGTGATCTCCAGGCTGACCGACTTGCGTTGTCCGGCGGCGCCGAGCATGAAGAGGATGTCGCCGACCGGTGCGCCCAGCCAGAAGCGCCAAAACCGCTTGCCGTAGAACTTCCAGACGTAGCTGCCGTCGCCTGCCACCCAGTAGCCGGCGATCCACAACAGGTAATACGCCATGCGCTTCCACGGCGACACAACCATCTCGAGGTTCATCTCCATGGTTTCGAGGCCCCAGGCCCGGTAGCGCCATTCCAGCGCGTACTGGTTCTGAAACTCGAAGAACGCCCGCATTTCGGCATTGGTGACGAGGTATTCGTCGAAGACGAGAACGGATCCTTCGATGAAGCGGTCCTTGCAGGTCTCCAGCGCATGCAGGCAGCTCTCGTAGGTGTCCAAATCCATGTGGAACAGCCGGATCGGGGCGTCCGGCCGGTCAGCCAGGAACGGAACCAGGGTCTCGTAGGTGCTTCCCTTGATGAACTGCACCTTGCGGCCGAGCGGCGCAGGCAAGCCGTCCTGCAGACTCACCCCGGTATCGCGCATGGACCGTTGCGCCAGCGGCTCCGAGAGCGAGAAGGTTCCACGCGCGAAGAAAATCTCATCGTCGACTTGCCAGTCTTCGACAAGGCCCTCAAAGGTGTCGAAGCCGTACACCCGGCGGCCGGACGCGTCCGCGGTCAGCCTCGTCGACCAGCCGAGCCACACGCCCAGGTCAAGGAGTAATTCGTCAGAATTCTGGCGGTTCGGCGGGGGCAGTCGCGACGCTTCCCACAACAACGTGTGGCCGCCGATCTTGCACTTTCGCACACTCGAAAGCGAGCGGCCGATGAACGCGCGATACGTGTCGTCATAAACCCGGATGTCGCGCGCATACAAGTTCGGTATGTAGCGGCCGCGCCCCCGATACACCAGGCGCGCGCACAAGAGCAAGAAAACAAGCACTGCAAGCCCGACGAATAGCAACGGCACGAAATAACACGCCCCGGCCACCCCGAGCATCATGCCGACAAGAATCGTCTTCCACAGCTGGTGAACAGTCGTGCGGTCCACTGCTGCGGGACTATCCACTGACGGACTGTCGACCACACTCACCCGTTCACCTCCGGATGCTCGGTTTGACGCGGCCCCGCGATCTCGCGCACCCCTTCGCCGGCCCGAAGAGACACGGGCTGCCGCGCCGGCGACGATGACGTGACGATTCGCCAACATACCCAACGCGTTGGATAAGTGTGAAATAATTCCCGAACTCGAGAGTACGTCCGCTCCTTTCCAAGTGGGTGACCTTGCGCCACGCCGACAGCGCCAGCCCTATCGAAGCACTCCCGGGTCGGCCCTCGGTACAGCCCGGATTCCGCCCCGACATCGAAGGCTTGCGCGCGGTCGCGGGGCCCCGGTGATGGGTGCGCTGGCCGACCGCGCGCTCGCAAACGGTTGACATGCTGCGGGCGCGAACGCGGTCCCGCTTATGATCGACCCGGTCTGAACTATCACCAGCGCGTGCTGGTCATTTATTTCCTCCACACAGGAACCGGAGGCATCGTATTGTGTCGGCATCGGTGCTCATCACCGGCGGAGCAGGATTTATCGGGTCCGCGCTTGCGCGCCGCCTCGTCGAGGCCGGCCACGACGTCGCGGTGATGGATGTCCTGCACCCGCAGGTGCATGGCCAACGGGTGACGATCGACCTGCCGCCATCGGTGCGGCTGTGCACCGGCGATGTGACCCACGGCCCCGACTGGGATGCGGTACTGCGGCTGTGCCGACCGTCCCACGTCGTTCATTTGGCGGCGGAGACCGGGACGGCGCAGTCGCTGTCGGAGGCGACGCGCCACGGCTCGGTGAACGTGGTGGGCACCACCCAACTCCTCGACGCCCTCAGCCGCTCGGCGCACGTGCCCGACCAGCTCGTCGTGGCGTCCTCGCGGGCCGTGTACGGCGAGGGCGCCTGGCAATGCGGCTCGCAGGTCTTCTACCCGCCGCCGCGCAGCCACGCTCAGTTGGTGGCCGGAATCTGGGATCCACAAGGCCCCACCGACGATCCCGCGGTGCCGCTGGCGAGCTGTGCCGGCCGAAGCGAGCCCCGGCCCACCAACATCTACGCCGCAACCAAACTCGCGCAGGAACACGTCATGGCCGCCTGGGCCGCCGCCCACGACACTCACCTCAGCGTGTTGCGGCTGCAGAACGTCTACGGACCGGGCCAGTCGCTGACGAACTCTTACACCGGAATCGTCGCCCTGTTCGCGCGACTGGCGCGCGAGCAGCAAGCGCTGGAGGTCTACGAAGACGGGCAGATCGTGCGCGATTTCGTCTACATCGACGATGTCGTCGAGGCGCTGTTCGCCGCGATGGGACAACCCGCGACCCGAGCGCGCTGTCTCGACATCGGGTCCGGTACCCCGTCCACCATCCATGAGCTGGCCGACAAGATCGCCACCCTCTGCGATGCCCCCGAACCGAAAGTCGTGGGAAAATTCCGCGACGGCGACGTACGCGCCGCGAGATGCGACATCGAGCCGGCAATCAAGGAACTCGACTGGCGCCCCACATGGGCGCTCGAGGACGGACTGCGCGCCCTGCTCGACTGGATCGGCGAGCAAGCCCGATCCCCCGTCGAGCCAAGCGATCACACGCATGGGGCTGCCACCCGCACGTGAAATCGGTGGTTGGGCCCTAGCTGCGCAGCCGCCGCTACTTTTGCTTCACCGGGAGACTCGCGGGGACTTCCCGAGATCCCCTCGCGCGGTGGATGACCGTGATCGAGTCGTACGCTTCGACCTTGTCGATCAGCGTCGTCGCAAGGGGAACTCGGTGTTCACGCACGCGGGCGGGGTGGCCCACCTGGAAGCGCAGTCCGCTGGTCGCCGAGAAATAGTGGGCGTGCATCGAGTCGATGAGCCATTTCGTCAGGTCGGTGAATGACATCGGATCGTCTCGGAATTTGGGCCAGTAGTTGGCGTGGATATCTTCGACGATGTAGATACCTGCAGATGCCAGCCCGTGGGGGAACAGATAACGGAAGGTTTGTGCGATGTGCGAGTTCATGTGACTGCCATCATCGAGGATGATGTCGAAGGGACCGAACTCGTCGATGACGGTCTGCAGGAATCGTGTGTCCGTCTGGTCACCGATACGGACGTGGATCCGTTGTCCGGGATTGTCGAATTGCTTTGTGGAGGTGTCGATGTCGATGCCGACCACGATCGATTCGAGGTGCAGGTAGCGTCGCCACATCTGCAGTGAGCCGCCGCGGAAAACACCGATTTCGAGCATGCGGACCGGCCGGGACCGAAAGCCCGCGAGCGCTGACTCATAAACCGGGAGGTAGTGGGCCCACTTGTGCACGTTGGGCGTCTCGCGAAATATCGCCGCGAGGTCCCCGGTGAGACAGGGCTCTTCTGCAGCGCGCCAGGTCACCTCGCGGGCCAACTCGGGACCGAGAGCCTCGATCATGCGCCGACGGCCGCGATAGGCGGATGATCGAACGAAGGGAGGTCGTTGTGTGAGGAGGACACCACCGGCCCTGATGCGCCAGTTCAATTCGGAGAGCACAGCGCCAACGCTGACGGCCCGCTTCACCGGGTGTGGGACCCTTTCGGCGTGAGGCGGGCGAAATTCTCCACCAGGTCGGCGGTGGTCGCAGCGCTTTCAGCGGGTTTGGTCATCCGCGCGGCCAGCTCGCGGGCCCGGGTGAGGCACTGCGGGGCCAGGACAGTGCGCAGGTCCGCGATCAACGACTTTTCGGTGGTGGCCGAAAAACGCCGTCCCATACCGACTTTCAACCGTTTGACGCGCGCTCCCCACAGCCCCTGGTCGGGCAGCGTCCACAGGATCAGCGTCGGCAGTCCCGCGCGCAAGCCCGCGTTCGTCGTGCCGGCGCCACCGTGGTGCACGAACGCGCGACAGCCCGGCAACGCCGCCGCGTAATTCATCACGCCCACCACTTTGACGTGCTCGGAGTGGGAGACGTTGCTGTAGTCGGTCCCGGCGGCGCAAATCAACGCCCGCTCGCCCAGCTGCGCGCAGGCCGAGCTGATCATGGAAAGCGTTGCCGCAGCAGATTCGACGCCCACGCTGCCGAAGCCGAAGCAAATCGGCGGTTTTCCCGCGGCGATCCACGACGCGACCTCGTCGTCACTGTCGGTCGGCAACTCCATCGTCAACGCGCCGACAAACGGCCTCTTGGGAACCTGCTGCGCATTCCATTTAGCCCATTCGGCTGCCAGCCCGGGGTAGCACACCTCGTCGTAGGCCTGGATTTCCAGCGATCCGCGTTCGGTGATGCGGCGCGGCCACGGCCGTGTTGCCTCGGGCAAACCGAATCCACGGCGCTGCGCATCCTCGACCTTCTTCCCTCCACGCCACGCCGCCCAGTCGAGCAGCGTCATCGCGGAGCGGGCCACCGGCGCCGGCAGGAACGGCAGGAGCTCGCCGTTGATTCGCAGCGGGAAGATATGCAGGGTGGCAAGCGGGATGTCGAAATGCTCGGCGACGTTGACGGCGTCGTCCTCGAAATTCATGCCGGTGAGCAACAGGTCGGCCCCCTCCGCCAGCGACGTCAGCGTCGCACTCACCTCCGCACGACATTCGATGAGGGGCTTCGAATATTCGCCCGAAAGCCTGCCCAGCTCCCGGATCCTCCACGGGTTGGCGAACAAACCCGCCCAGAAATCGCGGTGCGGGTCCAGGATGGCCTTCAAAGCCGGTCCGTACGCGACCGCCGCAGGCCCGGCCGCCTCGGTGAAGCTGACCATCTCAGGCGCGACGGCCATGTGCACCTCATGCCCGCGACGCACCAGCTCGCGGCCGACAGTGACGTAGGGCTCGACTTCGCCGCGCGTTCCCCAGTTTGCCAGCACAAATTTCATCGGCGAAATCCCAGCCTTTCAGTTCCCGCGCGCGTCCTGGGGAACGAAAGCGGCAGCCCGCGTCCCCGGCTCAGCCGCACTGCAGCATAACCCGGTAGCTGCGCTGTCGAGCTGGAAGCCGGAAATTGTGGGGCAAGCGGCCGCCTCGGTCCGTCGGAGAGCTGGCCAGTGCCTAAGGAGTGCAGGATCTGGCCGAGAAGTGTTGAACGTGTGTGTGATAATTCGTCGATTCGACAAGCGCGTCCTCGAACAGATTGGTGAAAGTGCGCCAGGCCGACAGCGTTAGCGCTAACGAAGTAGCGCAGGCGCGCAGCGTGGCAAACAAGGAATTCCGTCCCGACATCGAGGGCCTTCGCGCTGTTGCGGTGGTCGCTGTGGTTCTCTTCCACGCGCACATGCCCGGTGTGGGTGGTGGGTTCGTCGGGGTGGACGTGTTCTTCGTCATCTCGGGCTTCCTGATCACGGGACTGCTCTGGCGCGAGGTGAGCACCACCGGCACCATCGGGCTGGGCCGCTTCTACGGGGCGCGGGCCCGCCGACTGCTGCCCGCATCGGCCACGGTCGGCGTCCTCACCATGATCGCCTCGGCGATCCTGTTACCCGCGGTTCAGGCCCGGGCCGTCATGGATGACGGCATCTACTGCGCGCTGTACGTCGGGAATTTCTGGTTCATCACGCGAGGCGTCAACTACTTCGGTCACCTGCCCCCGTCGCCATTCCAGCACTACTGGTCTTTGGGCGTCGAAGAACAGTTCTACCTGCTGTGGCCGGCGGTGGTCATTGGCACGGCGTGGCTGATCGGGTGCGCGCGGCGGGCGCGACGACGGGCCAGTGGAACCCGGGTCCCCTCCTCAGGACGCCCGTATCTTGTGGTCCTTGCACTGGTCGCGGTTTTCTCGTTCGCGCTGTCGCTGCTGAGCACCTACTTGTTGACCACTACGGCGTTCTTCTCGCTGCCCACCCGGGCCTGGCAGTTGGCCGCCGGCGGCATGATCGCGCTCACGGCCGGCCAGTGGCGCCGACTATCGCCACGAGCTGCAGCGACAGCGGGGTGGGCCGGGCTGGGGGTGATCCTGCTGGCCTGTACCCAGTTGAGCGCAGCCACCTTCTATCCGGGTGCCGCTGCGCTGTTGCCGGTGCTGGGTGCGGCGTTGGTGATCGGCGCCGGTTGTGCCGCATCTACCCAGGGATGCGGCCGCCTCCTGGCAATCTCGCCGATGCGCGCGATCGGGCGAGTCTCCTACTCCTTGTATCTATGGCACTGGCCTGTGCTCGTGCTCACGCAGGCGTTGCTGGGCCACTCAGTGGGGCTGGGCGGCAGGCTGGCGGAGGTTTTGCTTTCGGGTGCGCTGGCGGTGCTCACACTGCGGTTCGTCGAGAACCCGCTCCGCTTCGCCGCTCCGATTCGCCGGTCAGCCGTGGCCAGCCTCGCGCTCGGCGGTGCGGCCACCGCAGTCGTCGTCGCAGTCGGAATGGTGTTACCGCAATGGATCACCGTCCCGGTCCCGCGCGGTCCCGCTGCTACGCCGCTGACCGTCATCGCGGCTTCTCCGCCCCCGGGCTCCTCCGTCGACGCCTACGCCGCAGCGGTGGCGCAAGTGTTCGCCCAAGTGCAGACCGCGGTGGCGGCATCTGAGGCAATCAAAGCCGTGCCGTCGAACCTGAGCCCGCCGCTTGCCGGCGGCGCCGCAAACGGCACGGGCGATTCGCCCGACAGCTGCCTACGCTCGCAGTTCCAAGGTGGCCAGCCTGAGTGCGCGACGGGCGACACCGCCTCGCCGACCACGGTGGCCCTGGTCGGCGACTCGCATGCCGCGATGTGGAATCCGGCGTTCCAGCAGATCGCCCGGCAGCGACCCTGGCGGCTGGAGATGATGGCCAAGATGGGCTGCCCCTTGATAGATGTGCCCATCACCAACCGCCTCTTCAGCGGTTTGGTCGAACATTTTCGGCGCTGTGAACAGTGGCGCGGTGAGGTCATGGACCGGTTGCGCGCCGAGCGGCCACGGCTGGTCATCCTGAGCGTGTGGCGGGGATACCGTGGTGGCAACGAGAACGGTTGGCTATCAGGTTTCACGCCTTATGGCCCGGCCTGGATTGACAGCCTGACCCGCCTCGTGCGGCAGCTCCGCAGCATCGGTTCGCAGGTGCTGGTGCTCGGGCCGGTCCCGGATCCGCACTCGGTGGTGCCGCTGTGCCTGTCCAGCCACCTCGATGACGTGACGGCCTGCACACCATCACCGTCGACCGCGGTCAACCAGCCCGGAATCGCCGCTGAGTCCGCCGTCACCAGAGCCGGCGGTGGCCAGTACACCGACCTCACCGAACTGTTCTGCACCGTGAAACGCTGCCCTGTCATCGTGGGCAACACCCAGGTCTACCTCGACGACAGCCACCTCACGCCGGAATACTCCCGGCAGTTGGCACCGGTGATCGGCGCACTGGCCGACCGCGCGCTCGCAAACAATTAGGGCAGCACGCGCACAACCCGCGCCAGGCTCGTCTGTCGTCTCATGCCTGACGCCCCGCGGGCTCTTCCAGGTACCACGGGTTGGCCCGCGCCCACTCGATGGTGCGGCGGATCCCCTCCTCGACATCAACGTTGAGGCGCCACCCAAGCTCCCGCTGCGCCTTGGTCGAGTCCGGGATGCGACGGGGAATGTCCTCGTAGCGGCCCCCGTAGCGCGCCGCGGTGTCGACGGCTTCAGCGCTCGACACGGAATCGACGTTCGCGATCGTGATCGCCAGATCGACGGCGTCACGCATGGTCGTCTCGGTCATGCTGCCGATGTTGAAAGCCTCACCGATCGCCGCGTCGCTGTCGGCCGCGAGCAAGGTGCCGGCGATGGCGTCGTCGACATAGGTGAAACACCGCGTCTGCGCACCGGAGTCGTACAGTAATGGCGGGCGGCCGTTGAGGATCCGATGGATGCTCTGCGAGATCACGAAGATCGGATTCTGGCGCGGGCCATAGACATTGAAGTAACGCACCACCGTCACCGGCAGCCCGTAGGCGGAATGCATTGCGAACACGAGATGTTCGGCCATGGCCTTGCTGGTGCTGTAGCTCCAGCGCGCGGTTTTCGTCGAACCCAGCACGCGGTCGTCGTCCTCGGCGAAGGGGGGGTTGGGATTTTTCCCGAACACCTCCGAAGTGCTGGCGAACACGACCCGCGTTCCGTGCCGCTGGCTCAACTCCAGGACGTTGCGCGTACCGATCACGTTCACGTCGAGAACACCGAGCGGATCGTTGAGATAGTTCGTGACCCCGACGACGGCGGCCAGGTGAAAGACCGTGTCGACTCCGGGGGTCAGGGCTTGTTGCAGCGCGGCCAGATCGGTGACGTCGCCCTGCACGAACCGGAAGTTGGCGTGCCGGTCGAAGTCGACGCTGCTGTCGCGGGTGCTCTTGGCGACGTCGAACACCGTGACCGAGTCTCCGCGGTCCAGCAGCGCCGAAACCAGGTGCGATCCGATGAAACCGTAGCCGCCCGTCACGACGACATTGGACATATGTGCTCTTTCGTTTCCCCGTAGCGGTTTGCGTTGGCTTATCGGCCGCTCAGCGGCCTATCCCCTTGTAGACGAAACCGGCGGCGCGCACCGCCGCCGGGTCAAAACTGTTGCGGCCATCCAGGAACACACACCGGGCTGCCGTCAGTTCCGCGAGCCGCACCAGCGGGATCTGGTGGAACTCACGGTGCCCCGCCAGCACCACCAGCGCGTCGGCATCCTTGACCGCCGACTCGATGTCCGCGGTCAGCGGGATCTTCGTCACCGTGTGGGCCTCTTCCTCCAGCACCCAGGGATCGTGGACCGACAGCTGGCAGCCGGACTCCTCGAGCAAGGCGAGCACGTACTTGGTGGGAGTGAGCCGGCAGTCGCCGGTGTTGTTCTTGAACGCGATGCCCAGCACCGCGACCTTGCTGGTCTCGACCGCCTTGCCCTGATCGGCAAGCAGCCCGGTGAGCAACCCGTAGGTGTAGGCCGGCATCGTGTCGTTGACGGTCCTCGACGTCCGCGGGATGGACAGCTCCAACCCGAGGGACTGCCCCAGGTGGTTGACGAACCACGGGTCCTTCGTCAGGCAGTACCCGCCGACGCCCATGCTCGGCCGCAAGATGTTCGCATCGCGCCCGCCTTTGGGCATCGTGTTGGCCGCCTCGATGACCTGCAGGGCGTCCATGCAGAGCCGGTCGCACACCTTGGCCAGCTCGTTGGCCAGCGCGACGTTGAGGTCCACCCACAGGTTGTCGGCAAGCTTGACCATCTCGGCGGTCCGTGGGTCGTCGACGACGACGGAGTCCACCCCCAGGGCGTGTCGCCACAGTGTGGAGCACGCGCGGGCGCTGCGCTCATCGACGGCACCGACCACGACGGGGATCGACGTCAGCTCGCGGATGGCTTGGCCTTCGGCGAGCCGCTCGGGGCAGAACGCCAACCCGAAGTCGACGCCCGCCCGCAGCCCCGAGGTCTCCTCGAGGATCGGCCGGACCAGCTTCTCGGTGGTGTCGGGCGGAACCGTGCTCTTGAGGATCACAAGGTGGCCGGCACGCAGGTGCTCCCCCACGGCCCGCGCCGCCGCCTTGATGTCGTCGACGATGGGCTCGAAGTCCGGCCCCAGCGGCGTACCCACGGTCACGATCACGAAGTCGTTGTCGGCAAGCGCACCGAAATCGGTCGTGGCGCGAAGCCGGCCGACGCGTACGCTGCTGGCGACGAGTTCGCCCAGGCCAGGCTCGGGAACGGTGGTCTTGCCCAGGTTGATCTCGTCGACGACGGCCTGTCGCACGTCGATTCCCGTCACCGGCCAACCGCGGTCGGCCAGCACGGCACCGATCACGGTACCGATGTAGCCGAAGCCCACCACCGCGATGCCCGAGCGCATTCCACGCACCAGGAGGTCGATCTCAGCGTCGCTGCGTCCGAACACACCTTCAGTCATCGTGGAACCTGGCCCTTCCGTCACCCGTGCGTGTTCGGCGGATCGACAGCGGAAATCGCCCGAACGTGCTCACCCGTGTGGCAGTTTAATCCAGTGACAGATCCACCGGCCTGGAACCCAAAAGTCGGGCCACGCACCCGGACCGGCACCACCCTGGTTGATGCCCGCGCGGCGGGTGTGAACGATTGCCGGTAGCGCTGCTAGGGTCCCTGCCGTGGACCTTTTCGTACGCGAATCGGGTCCGGTCGAAGCGCCGACCATTGTCTTCCTGCACGGCGCATATACGAGCGGCTGGTCCTGGGAGCCGGTGGTCGAACGCCTGCAGCATTATCGCTGCCTGGTCCCGGATCTGCCCCACTACGGCAAGAGCTTCGAGCAGGGGCCATTCGAGATGGGCCGAGCCGCCACCGCGGTGGCAGAACTCATCCGCACCCGGACAGCCACCGGCCGGGCACACCTGGTGGGCTGGTCGCTCGGAGCCCAGGTAGGGGTGCAGCTGTTGGCGACCGAGCCGAAACTCGTCGACCGGGCCGTGCTGTGCGGGACCGCCGTCAACACATTGCCGTTCGTCGGGTTGACGCGGCGGCTACTGGCGCTGCCTGCCCGGAACTCGATGTACCGATGGCTGGTGCGCCACTACCGCAATGCCTGGCAGGCGGCGGTTCCTTCGGACCATCTCGACGAGTATCTCGAGGACGTACGTCTCATCACCAGCGGCCAGCTGGCCGACGTCATCATGGCGACCGCCGGGTTCACGTTTCCCGAGGGACTCGAAAAAGCGGATCCGCCCACCTTGTTCGTCACCGGCGGCAAGGAGCTACCGATCCTGCGACGCTGGGCTGCAGATCTTGCGCGGCAAATGCCCCATGGAGTCGACGGGGTCGCAACCGGAATGCCCCATGAATGGCACAAGCGCGATCCGGACCTCTTCGCATGCACCGTCGACGCGTGGCTCACCGACAGTGCCCTACCGCCCGAGATCACGCTGTCGCACTCCGGTCAACGCTGACCGACCTGCACACCGCGTGTTCAGGACGGCTGGCGAAGCGAAAGACCGGCAGCGCAATAGATCTCGTCGATCACGGTCATGTTCTCGATCGCCCCGTGCGGCGTCGTCGTCACCGGCTCTCCGCGCAGCACCGCCCCGGCGAAAGCGTCGAGCTGGTAAGCGAAGGAGCTGCGCCGCGGGAAGCGCTCCACCCGCTTTCCGTCAGCCGAGCGGATCGAGAGCCGAGGGAAAAGATGGGGTGCGGCCGGGCTGAGGTATCGCAGCCGGCCGCGATCCCCGACAACCTTGGCGCTCGCCCGAAACAGGTCCGAGGACCACTGCGCGCAGTGCAGCCGGCCCGTGTGCCCTCCCGCGAACCGCAACTCGGCCGTCATGGCCCGGTCCACCTGAGGACTGTCCAGCTTCGCCCGCGCCGAGACGACTTCGGGGGTCGAACCGCCGAAGGCACGGAGCATGTCGACGATATAAACGCCGGCATCCATGACCGCTCCCCCTGCCAGGGAGTAGTCGTAGGCGTTGACGTTGGAGCGCTTGGGCAGTAACACGCAGATCGCAATCTCCACCCGCTGCAGTCTGCCGAGCTCGCCCGACGCAATGATCTGCTCGACGCGCGCAGTCAACGGGTGGTAGCGGTATTGGAGCGCCTCCATCACGACCCGGTCTGATTTGGCCGCCAGTTCGGCGATCTCGCGGGCCTCGGCGGCATTGGCGGTGAACGGCTTTTGGCACAGCACATGCTTGCCTGCGTCCAGCGTGGCCCGAGTCCACCTGCCGTGCACGCTCGTCGGCAGCAGGTTGTAGACGGCATCCAGATCTGGATCGGCGATCAGCGCCGCGTAGTCGTCATGCACCCGGTCGATGCCGTGCTGTGCGGCAAAGGCTCGGGCACGGGACACATCGCGCGAGGCCACCGCGGCCACGACGACCTCGCTGCTGTCCTTCGCCGGGGTGAGGAGTGTCATCGGCGCCCAGCGCGAAGCGCCCAGGATGCCGATCCGCACCGGGCCTCCGCGTCCAGGCATGCGCGCGATGCTAGCAGTCGACCCCGGTCACTCGAAGGGACGAACGCCACTCGGGTGGTGCGGCTGACCGTTGCGGCATTCGTCGGCGCCCGCGACCGATATCGGATGTTACGATCCCGGTTCGCCCGGGGGCCGGTTGCGCTGTGGGCCCATGATCGGTTGAGGAGTTCCACGTGGTTGACGGCGAACTCAGTGGGCGCGAGGCCGAACGCATTGTGTGGGACGTGATCGTGGTGGGCACCGGCATGGGCGGCGGGATGCTGGGATACTCACTGGCCCGCGCAGGCCGGCGCGTGCTGTTCGTCGAAAAAGGCCGCTCCACCCTGCCCGGCACACCGGGCACCATCCGCGCGGCCATGCCCG
>NZ_JBMIOP010000166.1:0-2847 GCF_049197365.1 Mycobacterium sp. THU-M104 | reverse complement strand
CCTCGTTCACCGACCCGTTCGGTCCGCCCTCACCGCTGGCCCCGTTGTCGGAGATCACCACGATGATGGTGTTGTCCAACTGGCCGGATTCCTCGAGGTAGTCCAGGATTCTGCCGATCTGGTCATCGGTGTAGCTCAGGAACCCGGCGAAGACCTCGGCCATCCGGCTGAACAGTTTCTTCTCTTCGTCGTTCAGCGAATCCCACGGCCGGGCCGTGTCCTGTAGCGGCCACGGCTGGCCCTCGGGTCCCGTCACGTCCGCGTACGGGTTGACCGCCGACAGATCGGTGTCCGGCGGCACGAGCCCGAGCGACTTCTGGTTTTCCAGCACGATCTCGCGGTACCGCTCGTAGCCCATGTCGAACGTGCCGGCGTAGCGATCGGCCCACTCCGTGAAGACGTGGTGCGGCGCGTGCCCGGCGCCCGGGCACACGTAACTGAACCACGGCTTGTCCGGGGCGATCACCTTGGCGTCGCGGATGAATTCGATTGTCTTGTCGGCGAGGTCTTTCGAGAGATGATAGCCGTCTTCCGGCGCCCCCGGCGGACTGACGGGGTGGTTGTCGTAGACGAGGTCCGGGTACCACTGGTCGGTCTCGCCGCCGAGGAAGCCATAGAACCGCTCGAAACCGCGTGAGGTGGGCCAGTGCCGCTTGGTCGACGCCAGGTTGGACTCTTCCAACGGGGTCAGGTGCCATTTGCCGATGCAGTACGTGTTGTAGCCGCGTTCGGCGAGCACCTCCGAGATCAGGGCGGTGTCTGCCGGGATGCGACCGTTGGCGTTGGGGAACCCCTCGGTGAACTCCTCGATGGTGGCCATCCCGACGGTGGTGGCGTTGCGTCCGGTCAACAGCGAAGCCCGCGTCGGCGAGCACAGCGCGGTGGTGTGGAACTGTGACAGCCGGATCCCGCGGTCGGCGATCCGCCTCATCGCCGGCATCTCGACCAGGCCGCCGAAACAATCCCACGTCGCGATCCCGATGTCATCCCATACCAGGTAGAGCACGTTGGGCGAGTTCTCCGGCGCCACCGGCGCAGCGAATGGACCCCAGTCCGGCTCGGAGTCCCGGATGTCCAGCGCGATCTTGCCGCCAAACTGCCCCGACCGCCCAGACTCCGCCGACTCACTCACCATCCTTCACGCTCCCCGCTCTCGGTACAGCCTGCCTCGCGTCGGAGCGTACACGGCCCCCACCGCCGCGCGCGGGAGAAGACACGAAAGCCCCGACACGCCGGGGCGCCAGGGGCTTTCGCTGCGGGTACCTCCCGCTTGCGGGGGACTGCTCGCGCGAGCGCGGGAGTGTTTTCGGCTACTTGGCCTTCTCCAGGATTTCCACCAGCCGCCATCTCTTGGTCGCCGACAACGGACGCGTCTCCATCAGCGCGACGCGGTCGCCGATGCCGGCGGTGCTGTTCTCGTCGTGTGCCTTGACCTTCGTGGTGGTACGGATGATCTTGCCGTACAACGGGTGACGTGCCCGGTCTTCGAGCTCGACCACGATGGTCTTCTGCATCTTGTCGCTCACCACGTAGCCGATGCGGGTTTTGCGCCGGCCACGGATCTTGGGGTTGCGCGGAGTGTGCTTGTCGCCCTTTTCGGTCTTGGCTTCAGCCATCACGATTCCTTACCATCGGCACCGTCGGGCCCAAAAGCCAGGCCCAGTTCTCGTTCCCGCAGCACGGTGTAGACGCGCGCGATTTCCTGACGCACCGTGCGGAGCCGGCGGTTGTTGCTGAGCTGCCCGGTCGCCATCTGGAAGCGCAGGTTGAACAGCTCCTCCTTGGATTCACGCAGGCGTTCGGTCAGCTCTTCGTCGGCGAGTTCACGCAGTTCGCCAGGCGAAATTCCCACTGCCATCAGAACTGATCCTCTCGGGTGACGATGCGGGCCTTGATCGGCAACTTGTGAATCGCTCGGGTGAGCGCCGCCCGGGCGGTCGCCTCGTTCGGGTAGCTCAGCTCGAACAGCACCCGTCCCGGTTTCACGTTGACCACCCACCACTCCGGGGAGCCCTTACCCGAACCCATGCGGGTTTCGGCGGGCTTCTTTGTCAGCGGACGGTCGGGGAAGACGTTGATCCACACCTTGCCGCCACGCTTGATGTGCCGGTTGATGGCGATACGGGCGGACTCGATCTGCCGGTTGGTGACATAGGCGTGCTCAAGCGCCTGGATACCGTAGTCGCCGAAGCTGACCTGCGTGCCACCGCTGGCGATGCCGCGCTGGCGGGGATGGTGTTGCTTCCGGTGCTTGACTTTGCGGGGAATCAGCATGATTCAGCTCTCCGTGCTCTGCGTTTCGAGGGGCGGTGCACCTTCGCCGGCAGTGGGCGCCGCGCCTTCGTCGGCGCCCGCGGCGCGCCCGGCCTCGGTGCTGGTCGCCGTGGTACCCGACGCCCCGCTGCGATGGGGACGGGTACCCGAGGGCCGCTCGCGGCGTGGTCGCTCGGCGCCGGCCGGCGCGGCGGCGGCCGATTCGCGCTTTCCGCCGACGATGTCGCCCTTGTAGATCCACACCTTCACGCCGATCCGACCGAAGGTGGTCCTGGCCTCGTACAGGCCGTAGTCGATGTCGGCACGCAGGGTGTGCAGCGGCACGCGGCCTTCCCGGTAGAACTCCGAGCGGCTCATCTCGGCGCCGCCGAGGCGCCCGGAGCACTGCACCCGGATGCCCTTGACGTTGGGTTGGCGCATCGCCGACTGGATCGCCTTGCGCATCGCGCGACGGAACGCCACGCGATTGCTCAACTGCTCGGCGACGCCCTGGGCCACCAATTGCGCTTGGGCCTCGGGGTTTTTCACCTCGAGGATGTTGAGCTGGACCTGCTTGCCGGTCAACTTCTCCAG
>NZ_JBMIOP010000160.1:0-31074 GCF_049197365.1 Mycobacterium sp. THU-M104 | reverse complement strand
GACTGCGTTCAGCGCTACCTTTTTCGCCCGACGTCGCCGCCACCGCAGTCTCGGCACCTCAGCGAACAGGCCCGACGAATCAACGGGCACGACTACTTAGGCGCGGCCACGATGTGGGCTGTGAAACGGCCCGGGGTGGGGGTGCCCCCGATGGCGAGGGGCGAGGGGCGAGGGGCGAGGGGCGAGGTGGCCGAACCGTGTAGGCGCGGTGGCGCCGGGCAGGTGGGTACCCTGGCGCCGTGGCACTCCCCGGCAGACAGGTGACTCCGGCCACCGTGAGGGCGGCGGGCGTGATCGTCGCCGTACAGGGCGTGGTCGCGCTGGTGGTGGCTGCGGTGCTGGTGGTTCGGGGCATCGCCGGAGCGGACCAGCGCCTGGTCAACGGCCTGGGGACTGCGGTCTGGTTCGTCGTGATGGGCGGCGTGGTGCTCGCCGCCGGTCGCGCGCTGGCCCTCGGCAGACGTTGGGGGCGCGGGCTCGCGGTGGCCACCCAGTTGTTGCTGCTGCCCGTTTCGTGGTATCTCGCGGTGGGCTCGCATCGGCCGGCATTCGGAATCCCGGCGGGAGTGGTGGCCCTGACCGTGCTGGTGCTGCTGTTGAGCCCCGCTGGAGTCCGCTGGGCTGTCGGGGGCGATCAGTGCGGGCCGGCCGGATCAGCCAATCGCGGACCGGACGGCAATTAGGCGATCGACTCGGGCCGCGGCTTCCCCGCCCGCCGATCTGGTCCCACGCCGCCGCGTGGCCGGGCGAATCGCCACGGTCATCGCGGCGCTCCCAGTGCGGTGAGTATCGTCGTGAATTTCATTGTGGTCTCGTCGACTTCGGCGTCGGGGTCGGATGCTGCGACGATGCCGCCGCCGGCCCACGCCAGCGCGCTGCGCCGGTCGGCCGCCAGCTGCGCGCTCCGGATGGACACCACCCAGGTGCCGTCGCCGCGTGCGTCGCACCACCCGACAGCCCCGGCGTAGAAGCCGCGGTCACCTTCCAGCTCGGCGATGAGCGCGGTCGCGGCCTTCGTCGGGACGCCGCCGACCGCGGGTGTGGGATGCAACGCCAACGCCAAATCTATTGCCGTCGTCGATGTGTCGCGAAGCCGGCCGCTGATCGGTGTGCACAGGTGCCACACTGCCGCGGTGCGGCTCAAGTGGGGCTCGGGCTCGATGGTGAGGTCGTCGCACAGCGGATCAAGTGCGGCCCGGATGGCGTCGACCACCAGCTGATGCTCGTGCCGGTTCTTGGCCGAACCGACCAGTGTGGCGCCGTTGGCTGCGTCGCGTTCGGGGTCGGCGTCGCGTGGAGCCGAACCGGCGAACGGCTGGCACACGACCCGGTCCCCGGACCGGGCGACGAGAAGTTCCGGGCTGGCGCCCACCAGCGCGACGCCCCCGTAGTCGCCGCCGGCGGCGGTCAGGTCGACGAGGTAGCCATAGGCGGCGGGGTCTGCGGCGATCAGGCGGCGCAGGACGACACGGGCGTCCAGGGGAGCGTCCGCGGCCAGTTGTAACGAGCGGGCCAGCACCACCTTGTGCAGCGAGCTGCCCGATGCGCGGAGCCGGTCGCGCGCGCGACTGACCCGGTCGCGGTAGTCGTCGGGCGGCGGTACAGCGGCGGTGACGCGCACCGTCGGCAGCGGAGCCGTCGGCCAGTCAGGCGGGGCCTCGGTGCGCGCAACGCTGCCCGGCGTCAGCAGCGCGGCCGGATTTTCCGCGTCAAAAGGCAACGCGCCCATAACTATTGGCGCAGAGCCGGAGCGTAGCGCCGCTTGTGCGGCCCGCACGTCGGAGAATCGGTTCCGCACTCCGTCGGCGACCAGGGTCCCCCCCGGTCCGCACAGCGCGAACGGCGGCTCGGTGACGGTACTCACCCGGGTGACAGCGCTCGCGGGTGGCCGGTGAGTCCCAGTGCGGCAAGCTGCCGCACGCCGTGCTCGAAACCGCACATGGCGATCGAGCCGGCGACCATCCAGAAGCGGCTGCCCTCGACGAGGGGCAGCTCGAGCCAGCGAGTGATCACCGAGCGCGAGAAATGGCTGTGGCCCACGAACAGCACGTCACGCGAGGTCATGTGCTCGAGCGCGAAAGCCACCGCCCGGTCGGCGCGGTCGCTCACCTGCGCCACGCTCTCGCCGCCCGGGCATCCGTGCGTCCAGACCAGCCAGTCGGGGACTTTTTCCTGGATCTGGGGCGTCGTCAACCCCTCGTAGGAACCGTAGTCCCATTCGGCGAGCAGGTCGGACACCTCGTCGACGGCGAGCCCGGCCAGCTCGGCGGTGGTGACAGCGCGTTGCCGCGGGCTGCTGATCACCAGCGGGTCGGTGAGTTGGAGTTCGGTCAGCACTCGCCCGGCGAGTTCGGCTTGCCTCTGGCCGTTCTCGGTGAGAGCGAGATCGGTCCTACCCGTGTGCTGGCCCGACTTCGACCACGCGGTTTCCCCGTGGCGCAGCAGGACCAGTCGGTGATTGTGCAAGCCCATGCGACCGATTCTGCCCGACGCGAATCCGGGCTTGTCGGCCGCAGCGCGGGGCGGGTGAACATGCCAGGATGACACTGTGACTGCGCGGGGACGATGCAGCGCGAAGTCGATGAGAAGGGGCGGTGCCTGTGGCCAGGACCCGGGTATTGGCGGTGGCCAACCAGAAGGGCGGTGTCGCCAAGACGACGACGGTCGCCTCGCTGGGCGCGGCGATGGCGGATGCCGGACAGCGGGTCCTGCTCGTCGACCTGGATCCGCAGGGTTGTCTTACCTTCTCGCTCGGCCAGGACCCCGACAAGCTGCCGGTGTCGGTGCATGAGGTGCTGCTCGGCGAAGTGGAACCGGGCGCCGCGCTGGTGGTGACGATCGAGGGGATGACGCTGCTGCCGGCAAACATCGACCTCGCGGGCGCCGAGGCGATGCTGCTCATGCGCGCTGGGCGCGAATACGCGCTCAAACGGGCGCTGGCCAAAGTCTCCGAGCAGTTCGACGTGGTCATCCTCGACTGCCCGCCTTCGCTGGGTGTGCTGACACTCAACGGGCTCACGGCGGCCGACGAGGTGATCGTGCCGCTGCAGTGTGAGACGCTCGCGCACCGCGGCGTCGGCCAGTTCCTGCGCACCGTCGCCGACGTCCAGCAGATCACCAACCCGGACCTGCGTCTGCTGGGCGCCTTGCCGACCTTGTACGACGCCCGCACCACCCACACCCGCGACGTGCTGCTCGACGTCGCCGACCGCTACGATCTGCCGGTGCTGGCCCCGCCGATCCCGCGTACGGTGCGTTTCGCCGAGGCCAGCGCCTCGGGCTCCTCGGTGATGGCTGGGCGCAGGAACAAGGGCGCGGCGGCCTACGGCGAACTGGCCCAGGCGTTGCTCAAGCACTGGAAGACGGGCAAAGCGCTGCCGACGTTCACCGTCGAGGTGTAAGCCCGTCGCGGTGTAGGCCCGTCGAGGTGGCGGCCCTGCGCCGGGTCAGCCCAGGGCCGCCACGGTGTCGCCGCGCTGTTCGAACAGCTGCGAGCCCGCAACCGCAGGGACCACGGCGGACATGCCCGGCGGCCGCTGCACCGGGATGTAGCGCTCGCTGGCCCCGCTGACCGGGTCGTAGACGCCGATGGCGTCGGTGACGGGGACCAGCAGCTTGCCCGCCATCATCGCGGCCGGTCCCAGCGGCGCCTTCGTAGGGCCTGCGGCGATCGTGTAGCGCAGTGTCAGGGTGCTGGCCTCGAACACCATCAGGGCATCGCCGGTCCACCAGGTCACCAGGTTGCCCGCCTGCGATGCCACCGCCGAGCGCGACGGGGGCTTGGGCAGCAGGGTGCTCGACACCGTGGTGCCGGTCTCGTCGACGACATCGAGCCTGGGCTGCGGTGCCGGCAGGTACACCGCGGTGTTGGTGTCCCATACGGCCACCACGCGGGCCGCCGAGTCGGGCCGCACCCCGGGTTCGGCCACGACCTGCTGCCGGGGCTCGTCGTCGTCCTTGCCCGGCCGCAGCAGGACGAGCCGCAGATCGGGCTGGTCCATGCAGCTCTCGAGCACCGAGACCGCGGCCGAGCTGGCCGCCGCCGAGATCAGCCGGCATCCCGAATGCAGTCCCCGGGCCGAGGGCTTCACGCGGGCGTCCGTCTCGCCGTAGGCCAGCATCCGGACCATGTCCGAGCGCCAGAGCTCAAGATGGGTGTCGCCGGCGGACAACACCGTCGCACCGTCGGAGGACAGCCGGACCTGCGGGTCGGCGTAGGCGCTGCGGGCGGGCCCGCGACGACCGGTCGACCCGTCCAGGGTGCTGACCTGCCCGCATCCGCGGCCGTCGCGGTATACCGCGACGGCGTAGTGATAGATCCAGGACACCCCGCACAGGTCGGCGTCGCGGGAATAGCGCCAGCGTGTCCGGCCGGTGCCGGGGTCGTGCCCCTCCACGCGGCGGCCGGCGCCGGTGCTGATGGTGCCGCCGACCACCACCGGCGAGGTGGTGGCCGGGCTGGCGGCCGTCCAGAGCTGACGTAGGGTGGCCGGGACGTCGCGGGCCGGCTTCGGGGTGGGCGCCGGGACGGCGGCGGGTCTGCTGATGGTGGCGCGAGCGTCGCTGGTCCACCAGATCAGGGACGCGGCGACGGCCACGACGACCGCGATTGCCGCGGCGGCCAGCATGTCGCCCCTGGTCCGGCGCTCGGGTGTGACCATGCCGCGGCGGGGGGACTCAGTCCGCGGTGTTGGTGGCAGACACGGCGCCGCCGTCTGCGGGCTTGCGACGCTGGCGACGGCGCCGCTTCGTCCCGCCGTTGCCGGCCGGGGAGCCTGACAACCCCTCCGCGCCGCCGTCCCCGTCGGCGCTCGGCGCCGACTTGCCGGCGGGGTGTCCGCTGACGGGCTGACCACCCCGGGTGCGCCGCCGCCGGGTCCCGGAGCGCGCGCGAGCGGGTTTGCGTTCCGCGGTCCGCTCGTCGGTGGCGGGGTCGCGCCGCTTGGCCGGTGACGTGCGCGGCGTTCCGACCTTGCCACGCGCCTCAGTGGGGATGCCCAACTCTTCGTAGAGGTGCGGCGAGTTGGAGTAGGTCTCCGCCGGGTCGGGCGAGTCGAGGCCCAGCGCCTTGTCGATCATCGTCCAGCGGGGCAGCTCGTCCCAGTCCACCAGGGTGACCGCGACCCCGGTCTTGCCGGCGCGGCCGGTGCGGCCGATGCGGTGCACGTAGGCCTGTTCGTCCTCGGGGATCTGGTAGTTGATGACGTGGGTGACGTCGTCGATGTCGATGCCGCGGGCGGCCACGTCGGTTGCGACGAGCACGTCGACGTCGCCCGCGCGGAACGCGTTGAGTGCCTTCTCCCGGGCGACCTGATTCAGGTCGCCGTGCACGGCGCCGACCTTGAAGCCGCGTTCGGCCAGCTCGTCGGCGACCTTCTGTGCGGTGCGCTTGGTGCGGGTGAAGACCATCGTCGCTCCCCGGCCCTCGGCCTGCAGCACGCGGGTCACCAGCTCCACCTTGTCCAGTGCGTGGGCACGGTAGACGAACTGCTCGGTGGTGTCGTGTGTGGCCGCCGAGTGCGGCGCCTCCGCGCGGATGTGGGTGGGCCGGTTCATGAAGGTGCGGGCCAGCGTGATGATCGGGCCCGGCATGGTCGCCGAGAACAGCATCGACTGCCTGTTCTCCGGGATCTGCCGCAGGATGCGCTCGATGTCGGGCAAAAAGCCCAGGTCCAGCATTTCGTCGGCCTCGTCGAGCACCAGCACCGAAAGCCCGCCGAGCTGCAGGTGGCCCTGCTGGGCCAGGTCGAGCAGACGGCCCGGGGTGCCCACCACCACGTCCGCGCCGGCACGCAGCGCCTCGATCTGCGGCTCATAGGGCCGCCCACCGTAGATGGACACCACCGACAGGCGGCGCCCGTCATCGGCGCTGAGGTACTTGGCGGCGGTGGCCAGGTCCTCGGTCACCTGCATGCACAGCTCCCGGGTGGGCACCACGATCAGGGCGCGAGGCACCCCTGACAGCGGCGCCTCGGCGACGCGTGTCGTGATGCGGTGCAGCAGCGGCACGCCGAAGCCGAAGGTCTTGCCCATGCCGGTGCGCGCCTGGCCGATCACGTCGTCGCCGGCCATCGCCAGCGGCAGGGTCAGCTGCTGGATGGCAAAGGGGTGTTCGATGCTTTCCTCGGCCAGCGCGCGGACGATTTCGTCGCGGACGCCGAGTTCGGCGAAAGTCGTCTGGATGGGTAGTTCGGTTGTGGTTGTTGCTTGGGTTGTTGCTTGGGTTGTTGCTTGGGTTGTGGTCATAGGCGGGTGTCGAGCCTTTCGGTGACGTCGTTCGATGTGGTGTCGGTGTTTCTGTGTCGCGGTCACGCACGCACGAGTTCCGACTCCGAATACGTCGCCGAGGCGCCGGGCCTCACCCGCTTGGGGTGGGCCAGCAGTGCGCGCACATTTCGCCGATAGCGACGGCTAGCGAAACGAACGAAGACTGCCGCTATCACGTGCCAGCATAGCTGGTTGACGGACGGCGCCCATTTTTCCGGGGTCCGCCTACTAGAGTGTGGACAATGACTTCGGCCTCTCCAGCGTCGGCCTCTCCAGCGTCCCCGGCCGACCAGGTGGACGATTCGCCCACGCCGCGGGTGCCGGCGGATCATCCGGGTGTCGACGAACTGTTTGCGGTGCTGGCCTACGGTGAGGTGGCCGCGTTCTACCGGCTGACCGACGAGGCTCGGATGGCGCCCCACCTGCGGGGGCGTATCTCGATGGCGAGCATGGCCGCCGCCGAGATGGGGCATTACGAACTGTTGCACGACGCCCTGGAGCGGCGGGGAGTCGACGTCGTTGCGGCGATGGCCAAGTACGTCTCCGTGCTGGAGAACTACCACCGGCTCACCATGCCCAGCACGTGGCTGGAAGCTCTGGTGAAGACCTACATCGGCGACGCGCTGGCCGCCGATCTGTACCTCGAGATCGCCGACGGCCTACCCGACGAGGTGGCCGGCGTCGTGCGGGCGGCCCTGGCGGAGACCGGGCACTCGCAGTTCGTCGTGGCCGAGGTGCGCAGCGCGGTGACCGCGAGCAGCAAACAGCGCAGCCGGTTGGCGCTGTGGGCGCGCCGACTGTTCGGCGAGGCGATCACCCAGACCCAGTACGTGCTGGCCGACCACGACGAACTGGTCGATCTGGTGTTGTCCGGTGCCGGCGGGCTGGGTCAGCTCAACGCATTCTTCGATCGCCTGAAGCAGACCCACGACCGGCGCATGCGCGAGCTCGGGTTGGGCTGACCGGCGCAACCGTTCCTTGTCAGCGGGTGCACAGTCAGCGGGTGCACAGTCAGCGGGTGCACGTCGCCATGATGGCGGTGTTGGCCGACGACACCACCGGTTGGCCCTCGGCGTTGATGATCGAGCAGCCCAGCCGCCCGGACAGGCTGGTCGCGATCACCGACTCGGTTGCCACGCCCGGGTTCAGGACGATCATCTTCGACCACGGCAGCGCCACGTTGAATTCGGTTTGCGGGAAGCCGCGGGCGTCGGTGTAGACCACGTTCACCAGGTCCAGTAGCCCCTTGGTCCCAGTCACGCTGTAGACGACGGTGCGGGGGTTCACCGTGGTCCTCGGCGCCGTGGTCCTCGGCGCCGTGGTGGCCCCGGGTGCCAGCGGGGGCGGTGCCGCCGTGGGCGTCGCGGTCGCCGTCGGGGCGGGCGCGGCCGACGGGGGCCTCGCGGCGGGTGGCACGGTGGTGAACGTCTCCGGCGGCAGCCGGGGCTGGGTCCACTGGCCCGGCGGAACGGTGGTCCTCGGCGTGGCGGGCGCGGACGTCATCGGCCGGGGAGCCGGCGCCCCCACGGTCGCCTTCGTCGACGCGCTGTCGCCGCTGTTGATGACCACCGCGGTCGCGATCGCGCCGAGGGCCACCACGGCGCCCAGGACCGCGGTGAGCGGACGCCAGCGGCTGTCGCCCGGCCAGACCAGTTGGCCGTAGCTTTCCGCCCGGCTCTCGTCGCTCTCGTCGCTCTCGTCGCTCTCGTCGTCGGGGTAATCCTGGACCTCGTCTTCCTGGAGATCATGAAGGTCATACAGCCTGTTACCCATGTTGTCGATGTTATAGATGTGAAAATAGGGGTTCGGGGTCGCGCGCTCGCGGATGAGCAGTTGCAAGCCAATCGTTCATTGATCGTTATCTACCCCGGGTTATCCACCCGGCGTGCGGGGCTGCCCTGGCTCGTCCACTAGCCTGCAGGCTGACGCATCTGCGACAGCACGACCCACGACCTACGGAAGGGGCCCCACGTGGAGGTCAAGATCGGTATCACGGACAGCCCGCGCGAGCTGGTCTTCTCCAGTAGGCAGACGCCTGAAGAGGTCGAGGAACTCGTCGCCGCCGCGCTGCGCGAAGGCTCGGGCCTGCTGGCGCTCAGCGACGAGAAGGGCCGCCGTTTTCTGATCCACACCGCCAATATCGCCTACGTCGAGATCGGTGCCGCCGATGCTCGCCGCGTCGGGTTCGGAATCGGCGCCGACGCAACGGCCGCACGGGCTGCCGGGAAGGCCGCTAAGAACGAGTGAGCGGCACGTGGGACAGGCCGCCCCAGGCGAACTGAACGGTGCCCTCGACGGCGTCCGCCTTGGAGATCGGGCGGTCGGAGTCCAGCCAGTAGCGGGCGCAGTCCACGCTGATGCCGACGAGTCCCACGGCGATCATCCGGGCGCGGTGAGGGTCCAGTCCGGAATCGGCGCTGATCAGCGCGAACACGGCATCGGTGCAGGATTCGGTGGCCACCCGCACCTGCGCGGCGACCTCGGGTTCGGTCACGTAGTCGTTCTCGAAGATCAGTCGGTAGCCCTGGCTGTCGTGCTCGATGAAGTCGAAGAACGCCTGAACGGCCGCGTGCAGCCGCTCGCGGTTGTCGGTGGTGGCCCGCAACGCCTGCTGCACACCGGAGACGAGTTTGTCGACGTGCCGGTTCAATACCGCCAGATACAACTCGAGCTTGCTCGAGAAGTGTTGATAGAGAACCGGTTTGCTCACCCCGGCCCGCTCCGCGATCTCGTCCATGCCAGCCGCGTGGAAACCGCGGTCGACGAAGACGTCGCTGGCGACGATCAGCAGCTGGCTACGGCGCTCGTCGCGTGGCAACCGGTTGCCACGACGGCTCGAGGGCGTCCTCGAGGGTGCCCTCGCCTCTCCCAGCCGAGCGCGGTCACCCGTTCTGACGGCACGCCGCGCCGCCTTGGTGAGATCGCTCATCGAGTCCCCATCTGATCGTGTGCGGCCGGCCCGCACCACCCGTGCCGGCCGCGCCCGGCTGGTGGCAACAGACATTACTCCCGTGCGGCCCCGCTACCGCCGGTGCTGTCGATGCTGATAGGTAGGTGTGTCGTGCGGGACATTCGGGCGCGCCGGGGACAGCCCCGGTGCCGCCTGTGTCATCCTGGGAAAATGACGTCCCAGCGGCCGGTACGCGACACCGGCCGGATTCCGGTGCTGCTCGACGGGTGGCGCGAGCCGCTGCGGGCGCTGCGTGACCCGATCGACCGGGCAGCCGGCCGATCCCGGGCCGACCGTGACCGCCCGCGCCGGTGGCGCAAGCAGACCTCGCTGGGAAAGTTCGTGTCGGCTTACGGCTGGCGAGCCTACGCACTGCCGATTCTGGTGGTTCTGACGGCGGTGGTGATCTACCAGACGGTGACCGGTACGGCCGCGTCGAAGCCCACGGCCGGCCAGCCCGTCCAGGAATCCCCGGACATCGGCGCGGTGGGTACCGCGATCCTGGACGCGCCGCCGCGCGGGCTGGCCGCCTTCGACGCCAACCTTCCGGCCGGCACGCTGCCGGCCGGCGGCCCGTTCACCGAGGCGGGCGACAACACCTACCGCGTCGTTCCCGGCACGACGCCGCAGTTCGGCCGTGGTACGGCCAAGGTGTTCAGGTACACCGTCGAGGTCGAGAACGGCCTCGACCCGGCGATGTTCGGCGGGGACGACGCGTTCGCCGAGATGGTCGACCAGACGCTGGCCAACCCCAAAGGCTGGACGCACGACCCCAAGTTCGCGTTCGTCCGGGTTGACGCGGCCGGCGGGGGCAACCCCGACTTCCGGATCTCGCTGGTGTCGCCGGTCACGGTGCGTGAGGGCTGCGGATATGAAGTCGAACTGGAGACGTCCTGCTACAACCCGGCGTTCGGGCCGGACCGGCAGGCCAGGGTCTTCATCAACGAGGCGCGCTGGGTGCGTGGAGCAGTACCGTTTCAGGGGGACATCGGTTCCTACCGGCAATACGTGATCAACCACGAGGTCGGCCACGCCATCGGGTACTCGCGTCACCAGGCGTGTGACCAGCAGGGCGGTCTGGCACCGGTGATGATGCAGCAGACGTTCTCCACCTCAGACGACGATGCCGCCCAGTTCGACCCTGAATTCGTCAAGGCTGACGGCAAGGCCTGCAAGTTCAATCCGTGGCCGTTCCCGATCGCGTAGATCGTGCGCTGAGACCGCGGCCTCGACGCTTGCCGATGCGCTGTGTAGCTGATGCGCTGTGTAGCCGATGCGCTGAGTAGCCTCGGATCATCGGAGCTGTCAGAGGAGATGTTCGGTGTCGACGTCGTTGCCGCCGCTCGTGGAGCCGGCGGGTGAGTTGAGCCGCGACGAGGTGGCCCGCTACAGCCGCCACCTGGTCATTCCCGATCTCGGCGTGGACGGCCAGAAACGGCTCAAGAACGCGCGTGTCCTGGTCGTCGGTGCCGGCGGGCTCGGGTCGCCGACGTTGCTGTACCTGGCCGCGGCAGGTGTAGGCACGCTCGGCGTCGTCGATTTCGACGTTGTCGACGAGTCGAACCTGCAACGTCAGATCATCCACGGGTTGGCCGACGTCGGACGGCCCAAGGCGCAATCGGCGCGCGACTCGATCCTCGCCATCAACCCCCTGGTCGAGGTGCGCCTACACGAGTTCCGGCTGGAGAACGGCAATGCCGTCGAACTGTTCGGGCAGTACGACCTGATCGTGGACGGCGCCGACAACTTCGCCACCCGGTACCTGGTCAACGACGCCGCGGTGCTGGCGGGCAAGCCGTACGTGTGGGGATCGATCTACCGGTTCCAGGGCCAGGTTGCGGTGTTCTGGGACGACGCCCCGAACGGGCGCGGCCTGAACTACCGCGACCTGTACCCGGAGCCACCACCCGCCGGGACGGTGCCGTCGTGCGCCGAAGGCGGCGTGCTGGGCATCGTCTGCGCATCCGTCGCCTCGGTGATGGGCACCGAGGCGATCAAGCTGATCACCGGGATCGGCGAACCGTTGCTCGGCCGGCTGATGCTTTACGACGCGCTGGAAATGACCTACCGCACGATCACGGTCCGCAAGGACCCGTCCACGCCGAAGATCACCGAGCTGGTGGACTACCAGCAGTTCTGCGGGGTGGTGCCCGAGGAGGCGGCCCACGCGGCCGGGGACGTCGAGGGTTCCACCGTCACCCCGGCCGAATTGCGCCGGTGGCTGGACTCCGGCGAGAAACTGGTGCTGATCGACGTCCGCGAGCCCGCGGAGTGGGAGATCGTGCACATCGACGGCGCGCGGCTGATCCCGCAGTCGTCGATCGACTCCGGTGAGGGCCTGGCGATGGTGCCGCCGGACCGCCGGCCGGTCCTGTACTGCAAGACGGGGGTGCGCTCGGCGCAGGCGCTGGCCGCACTGAAGGGGGCAGGATTCGCCGATGCGGTGCATCTGCAGGGCGGGATCGTGGCATGGGCGCGGCAGATGCAACCCGACATGGTGATGTACTGACCCGGCCGCGGCAAACTGCTCCATTAGGCTGACCCGTGTGAGCGTCGAACCACCGCCGGACCATGTGCTGTCGGCCTTCGGTTTGACCGGTGTCAAGCCCGCGGCCCTCGGGGCCGGCTGGGAAGGTGGCTGGCGGTGCGGCGAGGTCGTGTTGTCGATGGTCGCCGACCATGCCCGTGCCGCGTGGTCGGCGCGGGTGCGCGAGACTTTGTTCGTCGACGGCGTGCGCCTGGCCCGGCCGGTCCGCTCGACCGACGGACGGTACGTGGTTTCGGGCTGGCGGGCGGACACGTTCGTCGCGGGTACACCCGAGCCTCGGCACGACGAGGTGGTGTCGACGGCGGTCCGCCTGCACGAGGCCACCAGCAAGCTGGAACGCCCGCGCTTCTTGACGCAGGGTCCCACCACCCCATGGGCGGAGGTCGACGTCTTCATCGCCGCGGACCGCGCAGCGTGGGAGGAGCGTCCGCTGCAATCGGTCCCGCCGGGGGCGAGGACATCTCCGCCGACCGCGGACGGGCAGCGGTCTGTCGAACTGGTCAATCAGCTCGCCACCCTGCGCAGGCCGACCAAGAGCCCCAACCAGCTGGTGCACGGTGATCTTTACGGGACGGTGCTTTTCGTGGGCACGGCGGCGCCGGGGATCACCGACATCACACCCTACTGGCGGCCCGCGTCGTGGGCCGCGGGTGTGGTCGTCGTCGACGCCCTGTCCTGGGGTGACGCCGACGACGGGCTCATCGAACGCTGGAACGCGCTGCCGGAATGGCCGCAGATGTTGTTGCGCGCGTTGATGTTCCGCCTCGCGGTCCATGCGCTTCATCCACGCTCGACCGCCGAGGCGTTTCCTGGTCTGGCCCGCACCGCGGCGCTGGTCCGGTTGGTGCTCTAGACCCCGGGCGGGAATTGGTGGCGCACATCGCGCAGCGTGACCCTGCCGTCGACCGCGAGCACCCCTTCGGCGCGTAACAGCTCGAGCTGGCGGGTGCTCAGATGCCGTGCCGGGCGCCCGGTGGCGGTGATGACCCGGTGCCACGGCAGGTCGGAGGAATCGGTCCCCATGATCCAGCCCACGATGCGCGGACTCGACAGGCCCGCGGCGGAGGCGATGTCGCCGTAGGTGACGACCCGGCCGGAGGGGACGTCCGCCACCAGCGACCGCACCCGCTCGACTTGTTCCTCGGTGACCGGTGCCATGGTCAGCGATCGCCCAGCAATTCGCGGGTCAGCGATGCGACCTCGGCGGGCCGGGCGTAGGGCACCATGTGGTTGCAGTCGAAGTCCAGCAGCCGGAAGTCCGCCCCCAGCCGCGTTCGCAGTCCCGCGATGAGCCCCTCGCCCACGTAGGGCGGCGATGTCTGCTTGGCCCGCACCAGCGTCGTCGCCGTTCCCGGGGGCGGTAGCACGACCTCGCGCGCGAGTTCGCTCCAGTACGACACCATCGCCGGCAGGCTGACCCGCCAGCTGTAGCGCCCGCCCGGCAGCTCGATCAGGTGCTCGTCCAGTTCGGCGTCGAGCAGCGCGGGATCCACGTCCGCCCACGAGCCCGTCGCCTTCTCCCGGCGGGCCTCCGTGGGGTCGGGGTAGTCGGGGGAGGCCAGCATCGCATCGGCGATCTCGGCCATCCAGCCGCCGTCCAGCCCGACCGCCGGATCGAGCAGCAGCAGCGCGGCCACCCGGTCCGGCCGGGCCGCGGCCAGGTGCATCGCCAGCGCGCCGCCGAACGAGTGGCCGACCACCAGCACCGGCGCGTCGGCCCGATCGTCGAGCAGCGCCCCCAACGCGGCGACGTTGGCGTCGATGCTCCACGGCGCCGCCCACGACGAGCGGCCGTGGCCGAGCACGTCGGGCGCGGCCACGGTGATTCCGGGCAAGTAGCCGGCCAGGTGACGCCAGCGCTGCCCGTGGCCGGTCAGCCCGTGGATCGCCAGCAGCCGCACCGGGCCCGACGGACCGTAGCGGTGCACGTGCAGGTCTGCGCTCACCCGTCGATCGTGCCAGGTGCGGCTTACCCGATGTCGTCCCAGTCGTCGTCGGTGGGCACGACGAAAGCCTGGTCGAGCACGTCGGCGTCGTTGGCATCGCGATCCGCGGCAACGGCACTCAGGTACGTGGTGTCCAGGCCGGCCTCGTCGTCGGCATCGACTGGCTGACGCTGTTCCTGTGCGTCGGCTTCCGGAACCTCGTCGTCGGGAACGAGGCCCTCGACGTCATTCACCATCGGATACCTCCTCACCTCTCGTCGAACTGCTCCGGTCGAGTCTATTGATCCGCCCGAGTCGGCGACACCGGCGCCGGCTCGGGCGGATCGATGTCGGACCCCCGTGATTGCATGCAGTCATGTCGCACACCTGGGACGCCGAGGCGCGTGCGGTCATGGCGCCGGGCGCACGCGGCCTGGTCCGGATCGTGGGCGGGCCCGGCACCGGCAAGAGCAGCCTTTTGGCCGACGTGGCGATCGCCCGGATCGGTGCCGGCGCCGATCCCGAATCGGTTCTGCTGCTCACCGGTTCGGGCCGGATCGGGGCGGGGGCCCGCAGCGCGCTGACGACGGCGCTGCTGGGCTCGCGCGGCGTCGGTGCATGCCGGGCCGCGGTTCGCGAACCGTTGGTGCGCACCGTGCACAGCTACGCCTACGCGGTGTTGCGGCGCGCCGCCGAGCGAGCGGGTGACGCGCCGCCGCGGCTGGTCACCAGCGCCGAACAGGACGCCATCATCCGCGAACTGCTGGCCGGGGATGTGGCAGACGGCTCCCGCGCGGCGTCCGCGTGGCCGGACCATCTGCGGCCCGCCCTGAGCACCGCCGGCTTCGCGACCGAGCTGCGAAACCTGATGGCGCGCTGCGCTGAGCGCGGGGTCGATCCCCAGCAACTGGAACGGCTGGGCCGACGGTGCCGGCGTCCGGAATGGAGTGCCGCCGGCAGGTTCGCGCATCGGTACGAGCAGGTGATGCTGCTGCGCGCAGCGGTCGGTACGGCAGCGCCGGAGGCGACGACACCGGCCCTGGGCGCGGCTGAACTCGTCGGAGCCGCCCTGGATGCTTTCGCTGTCGACCCCGAGTTGTTGGCGGCCGAACGCGCCCGCGTTCGCATCCTGTTGGTCGACGACGCCCAGCAACTCGACAGGCAGGCAGTCCAGTTGGTGCGGGTGCTGGCGGCAGGCAGCGAACTGGCGCTCGTCGCCGGTGACCCCAACCAGGCGGTGTTCGGTTTCCGGGGTGGCGAACCCGCCGGGTTGCTCACCGACGATTCGCCGGCGGTGGCGTTGGCGGTCTCGCACCGGTGCGCTCCGGCGGTGGCCCGTGCGATCAGCGGTGTCGCTCGCCGCCTGCCGGGTTGCACCGACGGCCGGCGGATCGAGGGCACCGGTGACGAGGTGTCGGTCGCCGGGTCGGTTGTCGTGCGCCTCGCCGCGTCGGCGCACGCGGAGGCGGCGATGGTCGCCGACACGCTGCGGCGTGCGCACCTCGTCGACGGGATCCCGTGGTCGGAGATGGCGGTCATCGTCCGTTCGGTTCCGCGGCTCGGCCCGCGGTTGCAGGACGCGCTGGCCGCCGCCGGGGTGCCCGTCGCGAGGCCCGCGCTCGGCGGACCGCTCTGTGCCCAGCCCGCGGCGCGGGCGCTGCTCACGGTGCTGCAGGCCACTGCCGAAGGGCTCGACGGTGAGCTGGCGATCGCGTTGCTGACGGGCCCCGTCGGCCGAGTCGACCCGGTGTCGCTGCGGCAGCTGCGCCGAGCATTGCAGCGTGCCCGGTCCGGCGAACCCGGCTGTGCGCCCGCGGCTTTGGGTGATCTGCTGGTCGAGGTCCTCACGGGTGACGCGCCGCCGTCGGGTGGAGGGTTCCGTGCGCTGCGCCGGGTGCGTGCGGTGCTGGAGGCCGCGGCGCGTTGCCACCGGGACGGGCAGGATCCGCGCCACACGCTATGGGCTGCCTGGGACCGCTCGGGGTTGCAGCGGCGCTGGCTGAAGGCCGCCGAGCGGGGCGGTCCCGCCGGCGCGCAGGCGGGCAGGGACCTCGAGTCGGTGACCGCGCTGTTCGACATCACGGACCACTACGTGGCCCGCACGTCGGGTGCGTCGCTGCGTGGACTCGTCGAGCATGTCGCGGCACTGCAACTGCCGGATGCCGACCCCGGGCCGGTGTCGGGTGCTCAGCAGGTCCGGGTGCTCAGCGCGCACGCCGCGCTCGGTCACGAGTGGGACCTGGTCGTCGTCGCCGGTCTGCAGGAAGGGTTGTGGCCCAACACGGTTCCGCGCGGTGGTGTGCTGGGCACCCAGCGGCTGCTCGACGCCCTCGACGACGTCACCGAGGACGCATCGGTGCGGGCGCCGCTGCTCGCCGAGGAACGGCGCCTGCTGGTGGCGGCGATGGGCCGGACGCGGCGCCGGTTGGTGGTGACGGCCGTCGACAGCGACACGGGCGGACCGGCCGGCGAGGCGGCACTGCCCTCGGCGTTCTTCTCCGAGATCGCGCAGTTCGCCGATGCCGAAGCGACTACCGCTGCGGTGCGGCCCGGTTCGGCGCAGCCGTTTTCGGCGCCCCGGGTGCTCTCCGCGGTGGCGTTGGTCGGCCGGTTGCGCGGTGTGGTGTGCGCGCCCGAGGGCGTCGTGGACAACGCCGCGCGCCAGTGTGCGGCCGCGCAACTGGCCAGGCTGGCCAAAGCCGGCGTGCCCGGCGCGGATCCGGCCGGCTGGCACGGGCTGAAAGCGATCAGCACCAGTGCGCCGCTGCACGGCGGCGACGAGCTGGTCACCTTGACCCCGTCGACGTTGCAGACGCTCAACGACTGCCCGCTGCGCTGGCTGGCCGAACGGCACGGCGGCACCGACGCGCGCGAGCTGCGGTCCACCATCGGCTCGGTGCTGCACGCGCTCGTCGCCGAGCCGGGCCGGACCGAGTCACAACTGCTCGCCGAGCTGGAACGGGCCTGGGAGTACCTGCCCTTCGAGGCCCGGTGGCATGCGGCCAACGAGCTGGCCCGCCACCGCGCCATGATCGAGGCCTTCGCAGCGTGGCGGGCGCGCACCCGTGGCGAGCTGACCGAGGTCGGTGTCGAGGTCGAGGTCCACGGGGTGCTCGACGCCGCCGACCGGGATGGTGGACCCGTCCGGCTGCGCGGTCGCGTCGACCGGCTGGAGCGTGACGCGGCCGGGCGGCTGGTGGTGGTCGACATCAAGACCGGGAAAACCCCGGTGAGCAAGGACGACGCCCAACGACACGCCCAGCTGGCGATGTATCAGCTCGCGGTGGCTGAGGGCATGATCGCCGCGGGTGATGAGCCGGGCGGCGCGCGGCTGGTCTACCTCGGCAAGGTCGGGACCGCGGGTGCCACCGAACGCGAGCAGGACCCGTTGACGCCGGCCGCTCGCGAGGAATGGCGCGCGGTGCTGCGCCGCGCGGCCGCGGCGACAGCCGGGCCGCAGTTCACCGCCCGCCGCAACGACGGTTGCGCCCACTGCCCGGTCCGGCCCTGCTGCCCCGCACACCGTGAGGACCCCACCGCGTGACCCCCACCCCGCATCCCGCGCCCCGCTACAGCCCAGCCGAATTATCCAGTGCGCTCGGTCTTTTCCCGCCCACCGACGAACAGGCCGCGGTCATCGCCGCCCCGCCGGGCCCGTTGGTGGTCATCGCCGGGGCCGGTGCGGGCAAAACCGAGACGATGGCCGCTCGGGTGGTGTGGCTCGTCGCCAACGGGTACGCCGATCCCGGGCAGGTGCTGGGGCTGACGTTCACCCGCAAGGCCGCCGGTCAGCTGCTGCGCCGCGTCCGGACCCGGTTGGCCCGGCTGGCCGGTGTCGGTTCGGGCCTGGCCGGCCCCGCCGGCGTCGCGGCCGCGGAATCGGCCGGCACGCCGGTGGTGAGTACCTACCACGCGTTCGCCGGCTCGCTGCTGCGCGACTACGGGTTGTTGTTGCCCGTCGAACCCGACACCCGGCTGCTCGGCGAAACCGAGTTGTGGCAGCTGGCTTTCGACGTGGTCACCGATTACCGCGGCGAGCTGCACACCGACAGGACACCGGCCGCGGTCACCTCGATGGTGCTGCGGCTGCGGGGTCAGCTCGCCGAGCACCTGGTGGACACCGGCCAGCTCCGCGACACCCACGCGGAGCTCGAACGTCTGATCCATGCGCTGCCCGCGGGCCCCTACCAGCGCGAGCGCGGCCCCAGCCTGTGGCTGCTGCGGCTGCTGGCGACCCAGACGCAGCGCGCCGAGTTGGTGCCGCTGCTGGATGCCCTGAACGATCGCATGCGCGCGTCCAAGGTGCTGGACTTCGGCGGTCAGATGGCCGCCGCGGCACGGCTGGCGGCGACGTTCCCGCAAGTCGGACAGGAGTTGCGGAGCCGCTACCGGGTGGTGCTGCTCGACGAGTACCAGGACACCGGTCACGCGCAGCGCGTCGCCTTGTCGGCTCTGTTCGGCGGCGGGACCGACGACGGTCTGGCGCTGACGGCCGTGGGTGACCCGATCCAGTCGATCTACGGCTGGCGCGGCGCCTCGGCGACCAACCTGCCGCGGTTCTCCACCGACTTCCCCCGGTCCGACGGCCGCCCGGCGCCGGTGCTGGAGTTGCGGACCAGTTGGCGCAACCCGCCCCGCGCGCTGCAGGTGGCCAACGCGATATCGGCCGAGGCGCGGCGACGCGCGGTCGCGGTGCACGCGCTGCGACCGCGCCCGGAAGCCCCGCCGGGCACCGTCGCCTGCGCGTTGCTGCCCGACGTGCAGGCCGAACGTGAATGGATCGCCGACCATCTGTCCGGGTACTACCGCCAAGCCTGCGCCGACGGCGTCAGCCCGCCCACGGCCGCGGTCCTGGTGCGCCGCAACGCCGATGCCGCGCCCATCGCCGGCGCCCTGCGGGCGCGCGGGGTCCCGGTCGAGGTGGTGGGGCTGGCCGGGCTGTTGTCCGTCCCGGAGGTCGCCGACGTGGTGGCCATGCTGCGGCTGGTCGCCGACCCGACGGCAGGTGCGGCGGCGATGCGGGTTCTGACCGGTCCGCGGTGGCGCCTGGGCGGCCGCGACATCGCCGCGCTGTGGCAGCGTGCGCTCGCTATCGGCGGCGCAGGTGTGCGTCCGGGCGAGACGTTGTCGCCCGCGTCGATCGCGATGGCGGCCGATCCCGACGCCGACACCGCGTGTCTGGCCGACGCGATCAGCGACCCCGGCGCGGCCGGCGCGTATTCCACTGCCGGATATGAGCGCATCACCGCGCTGGCCGCCGAGCTCCGCGCGCTGCGTGCTCACCTGGGTCACTCGCTGCCCGAGCTGGTCGCCGAGGTGCGTCGGGTATTGGGCGTCGACTGTGAGGCGCGAGCCAAGGTGCCGGCGGACTGGGCCGGTGCCGAACACCTCGATGCGTTCGCCGACGTGGTGGCCGGCTACGCCGAACGCGCACGCGCGACGGACTCGCCGGGGAGGGACTCGCCGGCGGGCCTGCTGGCCTACCTGGACGTGGCCGAGGCGGTGGAGAACGGTTTGGCGCCCGCCGCTCCGGCGGTGGCGCGCGACCGCGTTCAGGTCCTCACGGTGCACGCCGCGAAGGGTTTGGAGTGGCAGGTGGTGGCGGTGGCGCATCTGAGCGGCGGCACGTTCCCGTCGACCGCGTCGAGAAGCACCTGGCTCACCGATGCCGCCGAGCTGCCACCATTGTTGCGCGGCGACCGCGCCGCGGCGGGCGCCCCGGGTGTCCCGGTGCTGGACACCTCGGCTATCACGAATCGAAAACAACTGTCCGACAAGATCTCCGATCATCGCAGCCAGCTCGAACAGCGGCGTATCGACGAGGAACGGCGTCTGCTGTACGTGGCCATCACCCGCACCGAGGACACCCTGCTCGTGTCCGGTCACCACTGGGGGGCCACCGGGGACAAACCGCGCGGACCCTCGGACTTCTTGTGCGAGCTCAAGGAGATCATCGACCGCTGCGCTGCGGCCGGCGAGCCCTGCGGGGCGGTCGAACGGTGGGCGCCCGCGCCGGCCGCTGGTGAGCGAAATCCGATGCGCAACAACGATATCGAATCGGTATGGCCGGCTGATCCGTTGGCCGGGCGCCGCGGCGACGTCGAACGCGGTGCGTCGCTGGTGATGCGTGCCATGTCCGGTGAGGAGGCCCAGCAGCGCGTCGACGTCGACGGCTGGCCCGCCGACGTCGACGCGCTGCTGGCCGAGCGGGCGCGGGCGGTGCGGCGCCCCGTCCCCGCGCTACCCGGCGAGTTGTCGGTCAGTGGACTGGTCGACCTGGCCCGCGACCCGGCCGGCGCGGCGCAGCGTCTGCTGTATCGGCTGCCGAGCCGGCCGGATCCGCATGCTCTGTTGGGCAACGCTTTCCACGCGTGGGTGCAGCGGTACTACGGGTCCGAGTGGCTGTTCGATCTTCGCGACCTGCCGGGTGCGGCCGACTCCGACGTCGGCCACGACCGGCAGCTGGCCGCGTTGCAGGAGTCCTTCGCCGGATCGCTTTGGGCGGCCCGCACACCGATTGCCGTCGAGGTGCCCTTCGAGATGCCCATCGCCGACACCGTGGTGCGCGGCCGGATCGACGCGGTCTTCGCCGACCCAGACGGCGGCGCCACCGTGGTGGACTGGAAGACCGGTGAACCCCCGCGGGGTGTGGAGGCCATGCGCCAGGCCGCCGTCCAGTTGGCGGTGTACCGACTGGCGTGGGCCGCGCTGACCGGAGCTCCGGAGTCGGCGGTGCGTGCTGCCTTCTACTACGTGCGCACCGGCGCCACCGTCGCACCGGACGAACTGCTCGAGGCCGCCGAGCTGGCCGCATTGCTGGGAGGTTCCACGGAAGTCCGACCGGTCGCCGGGTGATGCCGAGTCCCCGGAGTCGGGCGCGGGCGGTTAGATTTGGTCGCGTGCGTGTCTCGTGGTTGTCTTTCGTGGTTGTCTACTGCGCCGGATCTGGGGCGATGATGGACCGCCGTGGGCAACGGTAAATCGCGGCAACTGAGCGCTCTGAAGCAAAGGCTGACCACCCAACCCGGTCACCAGCTCGTCCGTGTCGTACGCATCCCCGAAGATCCCGTCAGCCCCGCCCGCGCGATCACACGCGGGGTGGTCATCGCTGTGATGGTCCTTTTCGTCGCCGCATCCATCGTGTACTTCGAACGCGGCGGCTACCGCGATGTGCGGAATCAGCAATTGACGTTCGTCGACTCGCTGTACTTCGCGGCGGTGTCGCTGTCCACGACGGGTTACGGCGACATCACCCCGATCACCGAAGCGGCGCGTCTGACCCACACCGTGATCTTCATGCCGCTTCGGATCGCTTTCCTGGCCGTATTGGTCGGAACGACGCTCGAGGTTCTCTCCGAGCGGTCCCGGCAGGCGTGGAAGATTCAGCGTTGGAGGAACAAATTGCGCAACCACACCGTCGTGATCGGTTACGGCACCAAGGGCCGAGCCTCTGTCGCCGCCAAGGTCAGCGACGAGGCCGCCCAGGGCGAGATCGTCGTCGTCGACACCGACCGGACGGCGCTCGAACACGCCGCGGCCGCCGGTCTGGTCACCGTTCACGGCGACGGCACCAAGTCCGACGTGCTGCGGCTGGCCGGGGTGCAGCACGCGTTCTCGGTGATCGTGGCGACTGGGCGCGACGACACCGCGGTCCTGGTGACGTTGACGGCGCGTGAAATCGCGCCCAAAGCCAAGATTGTGGCCGCGATCCGGGAGGCCGAGTATCAGCATCTGCTGCAGCAATCGGGTGCGGACTCGGTGGTGGTCTCCTCAGAGACGGCCGGTCGGCTGCTCGGCCTCGCCACCACCACGCCCAGCGTGGTGCAGATGTTCGAGGACCTGCTGACACCGGACGTCGGATTGGCCATCGCGGAGCGCGACGCCGACCAGAACGAGATCGGCGGTTCGCCGCGCCATCTGCGCGACACGGTGCTCGGTGTGGTGCGCAACGGCCGTCTGCTTCGTATCGGCGCACCCGAGGCGGACGCCATCGAGGCCGACGACCGGCTGCTCTATATCCGAAGCGCAGGGCAGTAGCCGCGTGGAGTTTCAGCTGCGGGAGGTTCCCTTGCTGTCGCGGGCCGGCGTCGACCGCGCCGAACAGCTGCGTACCGATGTCGACGCGGCCGCCGCCGGATGGGCTGATGCGGCGCTGGTGCGGGTGGACTCGCGCAATCAGGTGCTGGTCGCCGAAGGCCGGGTGGTGCTCGGCGCCGCAGCGGCCCTCGGCGACCAGCCGCCGCCGGAAGCGGTGTTCCTGGGCCGCATCGACGGTGGCCGTCACGTCTGGGCGGTCCGGGATGCGCTGCACGTACCGGAGGATCCCGGTACGGAAGTCGAGGTGGTGAACCTGCGCAGCCTCGGCCCGATCTTCGACGACACCAGCAGCCAGCTGGTCTCGTCGGCCATCGCGCTGCTGAATTGGCACGACCGGGCGCGGTTCAGTGCGGTGGACGGATTCCCGACGAAACCTGCCCGGGCGGGCTGGTCACGGATCAACCCGGTCACCGGTCACGAGGAGTTCCCTCGTATCGACCCGGCGATCATCTGTCTGGTGCACGACGGCGGCGACCGCGCGGTGCTGGCCCGCCAAGGCGCATGGCCGGAACGGATGTTCTCGCTGCTGGCCGGATTCGTCGAAGCCGGCGAATCCTTCGAGGTGTGCGTCGCGCGCGAGATCCGCGAGGAGGTCGGCCTGACCGTCCGCGACGTGCGTTACCTCGGCAGCCAGCCCTGGCCTTTCCCGCGTTCGCTGATGGTGGGTTTCCACGCCCTGGGCGACCCGTCCGAGGAGTTCTCGTTCAACGACGGCGAGATCGTCGAGGCGGCGTGGTTCACCCGCGACGAGGTGCGTACCGCGCTCGACGCCGGCGACTGGGGCAGTGGGTCGGGGTCCACGTTACTGCTGCCCGGGTCGATCTCGATCGCGCGGACCATCATCGAATCGTGGGCCGCCGTCGAGTGACGAGCCGGATCCCACGTTCTGGCGGGCGCGCGTTCTGCGTCCGATCAGCCGCCGACTTCGGCCAGCTTCGCCTTCACCTCGCCCGCGCTGGGGTTGGTCAGCGTCGACCCGTCGGCGAACTTGACCGTCGGAACCGTCCGGTTGCCGCCGTTGACCGAACTGACGAATTCGGCGGCCGTCGGGTCCGCTTCGATGTCGACCGCGTCGTAGGCGATCCCGCTGGACTTGAGCACCGTCATGAGACGGCGGCAGTAGCCGCACCACGACGTCGTGTAAACGGTGACGGGAGCATTCGTCATGGGAGTCCATTCGTCATGAGAGTCAACGTAGCCCGGCGACCATGTGGGCCGCCCGGCGGCCTGTCGCGGCGACTCCGCGGAGGGCGTCGTACGGTTCACACGCGGCGCCGCGTGGGGATGCCCCCCGTTTGTCGGCGGCCGCTGCCAAGATGGACGCCATGCCGATGGTCGCCGATTCCCTGACCGCCGGGCTGGACGACGAGCAGCGCGACGCCGTGCTGGCACCGCGCGGGCCGGTCTGCGTGCTCGCCGGCGCCGGGACGGGCAAGACGCGCACCATCACGCACCGGATCGCCCAACTCGTCGCCGGCGGCCATGTCGCCGCCGGGCAGGTGCTCGCGGTGACGTTCACCCAGCGGGCTGCGGGGGAGATGCGGTCGCGGCTGCGGGCGCTGGACGCCGTCGCGCGCACCGGCGCGGGCGTCGGCGCGGTGCAGGCCCTGACCTTTCACGCCGCCGCGCACCGCCAGCTGCGGTACTTCTGGCCCCGGGTGGTCGGCGACACCGGCTGGCAGCTGCTGGACAGCAAGTACGCCGTGGTGGCGCGGGCGGCCGGGCGCGCCCGGCTCAACGCCGGCACCGACGACGTGCGCGACTTGGCCGGCGAGATCGAGTGGGCCAAGGCCTCGCTGATCGGCCCCGAGGAGTACCCGGGCGCGGTGGCCGCCGCGGGCCGCGACACCCCGCTGGACGCCGCCCAGGTGGCGGCCGTGTACTCCGCCTACGAAGCGCTCAAGGTCCGCGACGAAGCGGTCACGCTGCTCGATTTCGACGACCTGCTGCTACACACCGCGGCAGCGATCGAGAACGACGCGGCGGTGGCCGAAGAGTTCCGCGACCGCTACCGCTGCTTCGTGGTGGACGAGTATCAGGACGTCACCCCGCTGCAGCAGCGGGTGCTCTCGGCCTGGTTGGGGGAGCGAGACGACCTGACCGTCGTCGGCGACGCCAACCAGACCATCTACTCGTTCACCGGGGCCTCGCCCCGCTTCCTGCTCGACTTCTCCCGGCGGTTTCCCGACGCCACCGTGGTGCGCCTGGAACGTGACTACCGCTCGACCCCGCAGGTGGTGTCCCTGGCCAACCGGGTGATCGCCGCGGCCCGGGGCCGGGTGGCCGGCAGCAAGCTTGCGCTGACCGGCCAGCGCGCGCCCGGCCCGGCCCCGTCGTTTCGCGAGCACCCCGACGAACCCGCGGAGGCCGCCGCGGTCGCGGCGTCGATCGCCCGGCTGATCGAGTCCGGCACCGACACCGGGGAGATCGCCGTGCTGTACCGGATCAACGCGCAGTCCGAGGTCTACGAGGAGGCCCTGACCGAGGCGGGCATCGCCTACCAGGTCCGCGGCGGCGAGGGGTTCTTCAACCGCCAAGAGGTCAGGCAGTCGCTGTTGGCGCTGCAGCGCGTGGCCGAACGCGACCCCGAGGGTCCCCTGCCCGAGGTGGTGCGCGCCGCCCTGGAACCGGTGGGCCTGAGCGCCGAACCACCGGCGGGCAGCAAGGCGCGGGACCGGTGGGAGGCGCTGAACGCGCTGGCCGCGCTGGTGGACGATGAAGTCGCGCAACGCCCGCAGCTGACGCTTCAGGCCCTGCTCGCTGAACTCCGGAGCCGCGCCGACGCGCGACACCCGCCACCCGTACCGGGCGTCACGCTGGCCTCCCTGCACGCAGCCAAGGGACTCGAGTGGGACGCGGTGTTCCTGGTCGGGTTGGCCGACGGCACGCTGCCCATCTCGCATGCCTTGGCGCACGGCGCCGACAGCGAGCCCGTCGAGGAGGAGCGCCGACTGCTGTACGTCGGGATCACCAGGGCCCGGGTGCATCTGGCGCTCAGTTGGTCGCTGGCGCGCAGCCCGGGCGGGCGGCAGAGCCGCAAGCCGTCGCGATTCCTCAACGGCATCGCGCCGCAGGCCCGCGCCGACGCCACGCCGGCCAAGTCGCGGCGCTCCCGGGGTGCACCGACCCGCTGCCGGGTCTGCAACAACAACCTGACCACCCCGGCGGCCGTCATGCTCTCGCGCTGCGAGACCTGTGCCGCCGACGTCGACGAGGACCTGCTGCTGCGGCTCAAGGCCTGGCGGCTGGACACCGCCAAGGAGCAGAACGTGCCCGCCTACGTCGTCTTCACCGACAACACGCTGATCGCGATCGCCGAGCTGCGGCCCGAGGACGAGGCCGCCCTGATCGCGATCCCCGGCATCGGTGCGCGCAAGCTGGAACAGTACGGACCCGACGTGCTGGACATGGTGCGCAGCCGCTGAGGCGCGAACACCCAGGCCAGAAAATCGGTTGTAGCCGCCGGCCACCGGCGTCTACCCTCGGAGACGCGCTGTGCCGTCAGGAGGCGAAAGGAGGGTGGCAGCGATGCTGACCATGCCGACCTTTCACGCCGCCCACGCCGCCCACGCCGCCGCGCGGGTGGCGTGGGGCGAGCACGCCGCCCGCCGCGCCGCCGCCGCGACTGGCGCGTCCGCGCACCGAGGCCATCAGTAACCAGCCCTGATAGCCGCAAGGCCACGGACCCGACGTCAACAGGATCCGGGGCCACGATTCTCACCGAGAAGAGTTCTCACCGAGAAGAATGCTCACCTGAAAACCAGCAATCTGGTCCGGATCCCACCCAGCACAGGGACCCAGACCAGAAAGCAGGTGAACGGACATGTCGGCACCGACAGTCCCCAGACGGACCCGCCGTAGACAATCCCTGCCGTGTCACGCCGGCGATCCTGACCTCTGGTTCGCCGAGACCCCCGCCGACCTCGAGCGCGCCAAGATGCTGTGCGGGAGTTGCCCGCTGCGCCGCGAGTGCCTGGCCGCGGCCCTGGAACGGGCCGAACCCTGGGGTGTGTGGGGCGGCGAGATCCTCCACCGCGGCGCGGTCGTGAGCGGCAAACGTCCGCGCGGACGTCCCCGCAAGGAAGAGGCCGCAGCCTGCCCTACCGCCTAATGGGAACCGATCAGCGAGCCCGCCTATAGGTCGACGTTGTCAGATGGCGGCGGTGTCGGTCTCGGCGAAGCCGGGGATCAGCTCCTCGGAGAGCGCCTTGATCGGCACGTGGGCGTCCAGCTGGCACAGGATCGCCGCCACCGACGCGATGACACGCATCGGTATCGCGAGCTTGGGCGGCAGGTCCATCTGCCGAGCCGTCTTGATCTGGGACACCGACCGGTCCAACTGGCTGTAGGTCATTTTCTGCAGCCACTTGCGGGTGTAGTGGAAGACGTCGACTTGCACGGGCTCGACGTACTGGCGCAGCATCTCGTCGATGTCGCGCGCCGAGACCTGCTGACCCTTCTGGATGAAACCGACCTTCTCCATCGTCGGCAGCAGCAGATCGTAGTTCTTGTCGCGCGCCAGCCGGATCGTCATCCCGAGTTCGACGGGATAGCCGCCGGGCAGCGGCGCGACGGCGCCGAAGTCGATGACACCCATCCGATCGTCGGGCAACAACATGAAATTGCCCGGGTGCGCGTCGCCATGCAGCATGCCCAGCCGGCGCGGAGCGTCGAAGGTGAGTTCCAGCAGCCTGGCGCCGATCAGGTCGCGCTGCTCGGGGGTGCCGTGGCGGATGATCTCCGCCATCGGCAGGCCGTCGATCCACTCCTGGACCACCACCTTGGGGGCGCTGGCCACGACGTGCGGTATCGCGAAGCGCGGGTGCCCCTGGTAGGCCTTGGCGAAGGCGCGCTGGTTGTCGGCTTCCAGCCGGTAGTCGAGTTCCATCTCGGTGCGCTCGATCAGTTCGTCGACGACACCCTGGACGTCGGCGCCGGGGGCGAGTTGCTTGACCACCCCGACCATGCGTTGCATCGTCTTGAGGTCGGCGCGCAGCGCCTCGTCGGCGCCCGGGTACTGGATCTTGACGGCCACCTCGCGGCCGTCGGACCACACCGCTTTGTGGACTTGGCCGATGCTGGCCGAGGCCACCGGCGTGTCGTCGAATGCACTGAACCGGTCCCGCCACTTGGTGCCCAGTTGGGCGTCGAGCACGCGGTGCACCTTGTGGGCGGACAGGGGCGGGGCGTCCTTCTGCAGCTTGGTCAGGGCGTCGCGGTAGGGCTCGCCGTACTCCTCGGGGATCGCGGCTTCCATCACCGAAAGGGCCTGGCCAACTTTCATCGCGCCGCCCTTGAGCTCGCCCAGAACGGTGAACAGCTGGTTGGCGGCCTTGTCCATCAGCTCGGCCTGGACCTCGTCCTTGGACTTGCCGGTCAGTCGCTTGCCGAAGCCGAGCGCTGCCCGGCCCGCGAAGCCGACCGGGATGCTGGCCAGCTTCGCGTTGCGCGCAGCCCGGCCGCGTTTGATGTCTGCCACACACCTATCATCCACGACGGTCGGCCTCGCCGGGGTGTTGATCTCGCAACAACCGGGCGCGGGCCGCCGGCGCCGTGTTCAGGGTGATCATCGAAGCGCCGGACGAGGACCGCGAAGAAGTAGCCGGCATCAGCATGAGCACAGCGGATGCCTGCTCCACTGGCGCGCCACCAGCGCACCGGCAGTGAGATCGAATTCCAACGTGGCGTTCAACGCCTGCGGCGGGCCGGGGTCGGGTGCGGCCTGCTGCCCGCGGACCGCGGCGATCACCCGGTTCACCTGGCTGAGCGCCAGTGCCGCTGTCGCCAGCAGGGTCGCCCGGTCGGCGACCCCGACGGCGTCGCGCAACTGCGCGGCGATCGCCGGCCACGCCGCGTCGCGGTCGCGACGATGCAGGTCCGCGCAGCCCAAACAGCTGGTCACGCCGGGAATGACCAGCGGTCCCACCAGCCCGGTGCCGTCGCGCACGCGGACCGGCAGGTGCGGCACTTTGCGCTTGTGCAACTCACGCACCATGCGCGGGTCGACGATCAGGTAGTCCGCCAGCACGACCAGATCCACGGCGGCCGCCGACATCGCCGCGTGCGGCTGGCTGCTGTGCGTGATCCGGGCTCCAGAGCAGCGCAGCGACTCCACGAGCAGGTCTGACAGGGGGCCACGGCCGTGCACTCGGATCGACGCCGTCCGGCCGCCGCTCCGGTGGCATTCGGTGGCGACCCCGGCGCCGACGAGCTGGGCCACCAGGTTGTCCAGTGCGTCGGGATCGTTCAACCCCTGCTCGACGGCCCGACGCTGCAACTCGGGCAACGGCGTCGGTGAACGCAGGGACTGCAGCAGTGCAGCCAGGTCCGCGGCCGACAGCCCGCACGGCGGCCGTATCAGTACGGCGCGGCGGGGATCCCAGCCCACCTGGACCCCACCATCGGGCCGCAGCAACACCGGCATCGCAGGGTCCAGCACGTATCGGACCGAAGCCAGGACCGTGGGCATGAATCGAGACTGTGCCACCCCGGCGGGAACGCCGGATTCAGTTATCCACAGAACCGGTGTCCGGGCCCCGATCCTCGGGGTCGCGCTCGACGGGGCCCCGGCCCTCGGGGTCGCGCTCAACGGGGTCGCGCTCAACGGGGTCGCGCTCGACGGGGTCGCGCTCGACGGGGTCCATGTCGAACTGGGCGAGCGCCTCCGTGATGCCGCTGGTGTCCCCGCCGATGACGCCGTCGATGAAGCCGGCCGGCTCGTCGAGGTCGTTCGCGGAGGGCAGCAGATCCGGGTGCTGCCAGATGGCATCGCGGGTGTCGGCGCCCGCGGCGTCGGTCAGGCGCTCCCACAGCGTGGCGGCTTCGCGAAGCTTGCGGGGCCGCAGCTCCAGGCCGACCAACGTCGCGAACGTCTGCTCGGCGGGGCCGCCGCTGGCCCGGCGCCGGCGCAGGGTCTCGGCGAGCGCGGCCGTGCCCGGGATCCGGTCACCCAGCGCCGCGGTCACCACCATCTGGACCCAACCCTCGATCAGGGCCAGCAGCGTCTCGAGGCGTTCCAGTGCCTGCTTCTGGGCCGGTGTCGCCTTGGGTTCGAAGACACCCTGGCCGATCAGGTTCTCCATGGCTGTGGGATCCGACAGGGACGCAGGGTCGAAGTTGCGTGCCAGCTCTTCGATTCCGCCCATGTCGATCTGCATGCCCCGGGCGTAGGCCTGCACCGCGCCCAGCAACTGGCTGGCCAGCCAGGGCACGTGGCTGAACAGCCGGTGGTGCGCGGCCTCGCGGGCGGCCAGGAAGGTGAGAATCTCGCTGCGTGGCTGCTCGAGACCGGCGGCAAAAGATTCGACGGCCTCCGGCAGGATCGCGGCCACGCCCTTGGGCCCCAGCGGTAGGCCGATGTCGGTCGAGGTCAGCACCTCGCGGGACAACCGGCCCAGTGCCTGGCCCAGCTGCGACCCGAACGCCATGCCGCCCATTTGGGACATCATCGCCAAGAGCGGACCCGCCATGCTCTTGGCTTCCTCGGGCAGCGAAGCGGCCCAGACCGATGAGATCTGCTCGGCCATCGGATCGCAGAGCCGCTTCCAGGTTTCCAGGGTGTTGTCCACCCAGTCGCCGGCCGACCAGCCCACCGCCTTGGTGGTGCCGGCGGGCAGGGCCGTGGCCCCGTCCAGCCAGGTCTCGGCGAGGTGCACCGCGTCCGTGATCGCCGCGTTCGTCGTGGCGGGGACCGGCGCGGCGAACCCGATAGAGCTGGCTGCGACGCGGCGCGCGAGTTCGTAGTTGATCGGGCCCGAGGTTTTGCCGCCGGTCATGATGGGGCCCGCGTTGGTGAACATCTGACCCAGCTGGGTGAAGATCTGGCCCAGGTCGCCCATGCCGAAGTCGCCGCCGAACCCGAACGCGCCGAACGGGTCGGAGGCGCCCGACCTTGAATCGGGGTCTTTCTTCCTGTCGCGCCCGCGCTCGTTTTCTGGGGGCTCGTCTCCCGAGGAGAAGCCAAAAGGCAGGTCGGACATAACTCAACGGTACTCATCGCCGGAACGCAACGTGGAATGCCGGGTCATGCTCGTAGCTGAATCTCGTAGCTGAATCTCGTAGCCGAATGAGGCCAACCGAAGCCAACCGAAGCCCGTCTACTGTAATCGGCGTGAACAGGCGGATTCTGACTTTGATGGTCGCGCTGGTGCCGATCGTGGTGTTCGGGGTGCTGCTCGCGGTGGTGACGGTGCCGTTCGTGTCGTTGGGGCCCGGCCCCACCTTCGACACGCTCGGCGAGGTGGACGGCAAGCAGGTGGTGCAAATCCAGGGAGCGATCACCCACCCGACGACCGGTCACCTCAACATGACCACCGTCTCCCAGCGTGACGATCTCTCTCTGGGAGAGGCTCTGACGCTGTGGCTTTCGGCGCAGGAGCAGTTGGTGCCGCGCGATGTGGTCTACCCGCCGGGTACGTCGCGCGAGGAGGTGGACAAAGCCAACGACGCCGACTTCAAGCAGTCCGAGGACAGCGCCGAGTACGCCGCCCTGGGATATCTGAAGTACCCGTCCGCTGTCACCGTCGCGAAGGTCAGCGATCCCGGCCCGTCGGCGGGCAAACTGAAATCCGGTGATGCGATCGACGCCGTCAACGGTGTCCCCGTGGCCGATATCGAGGCGTTCACCGGGTTCCTCAAGAACACGAAGCCCGGCCAGGTGGTGACGATCGACTTCCGCCGCAAGAACGAGCCGGCCGGCGTGGCGCAGATCACTCTGGGCGCCAACAAGGACCGCGACTACGGTTTCTTGGGCGTTGCCGTGCTCGATGCGCCGTGGGCGCCGTTCGAGGTGACGTTCAACCTGGCCAACATCGGGGGCCCGTCGGCCGGGCTGATGTTCAGCCTGGCCGTGGTCGACAAGCTCACCACAGGCGAGCTGGCCGGCTCGAAGTTCATCGCCGGCACGGGCACCATCTCCATCGACGGCAAGGTCGGCCCGATCGGCGGCATCACACACAAAATGGTCGCCGCGAAGGCTGCCGGCGCCACGGTCTTCCTGGTGCCCGCGAAAAACTGCTATGAGGCGAGTTCGGACAACTCGACCGGTATGCGCCTGGTCAAGGTCGACACGCTCGGCGACGCGGTGGACTCGCTGCACGCGATCACGTCGGGGGGACGGCCGCCGACGTGCTAGGGCTCCGTTGGAGCCGACACGCCGCGGGCGAGTGTGCGTACAGTTGTTTGCGTCCGGGCTCAGACTCAAGTGGTCGCTGCAACACCTGATTTGGTTAGGGGTGTTGTTCGATGGCGTTTCGGAAGCAGGGCAGCAAAGACGTTCTGGGTGAGGC
>NZ_JBMIOP010000112.1:0-9576 GCF_049197365.1 Mycobacterium sp. THU-M104 | reverse complement strand
GCGCGCGCGCCTGCCGTCGCTTCACTCGGCGGTACCAGCGATCAGCCATCGGGGAATCAGCCATCGGGGAATCAGCCATCGGGGAATCAGCCATCGGGGAATCAGCCATTGTGCCTGCACTTGGGTGTGTGCATCGCTTTGTTCCCTGGCGTGGCGGCGTCGACGATGATCGGCACGACGTCGTTGAGGCCGGGGAAGAATCCGAACAGGTTCACGTCGCACCCGTAGCCGTTGCCGTAGGCGCCCTGGTTACCCATCCGGGTGAGGCCCTTGAGAACCAGCGGAATGTTGTCAGCGAAGAAACCGACCTGCGGCTCGACGCTGAGCAGGTGCCGGACGAAACCGGGCTTGCGTTCCATGAGTTCGGCGAGCGACGGGTAGACATCCCTGGCTGACGTTGACAGGCGGCCGGTCACCCGCGCCAGCGAACCCATCGCCGCCACCAACTCCGGGCGCCGCCCGTCGAGGGTGGACACGGTGTCGCGGGTCGCGGTGAGGATGCTGTCGAGGTCGGCATTCTGCCGGGCGACAGTGCTGACCACCGAGTTGAGATTGGCGATCAGATCGCCGAGCGCCTGGTCCCGTCCGGCGAATGTCTCGGTGAGCGTTGTGGTCTGGCTGACCAGCGCGGCAAGTGAGGGGGTGTCGCCCTGCAGTGACTCGATCAGCGCCTTGGTGAGATTGTCGGCGTCGCGCGGGTTCAACAGGGAGAACAGTGGCTCATAACCGTTGAGGAGCGCGGTGACGTCGAAGGAGGGCTCCGTGCGTTCCGGCGGGATGACGCTGCCGGGTGCCAGCCGGCCGGGACTGCCTTCGGTGCCCAGCGACAGGCCGAGGTAACGCTGACCGACGATGTTCTGGTAGGTCACCGAGGCGACGGTGTTACCGAACAGCGGCTGGTTGTCCTGCACGACGAACGAGACCTTCGCCAGTGTGCCGTCGAGGTCGATCTTTTGGACACGGCCCACCCGTACCCCGGCCATGCGGACGTCGTCACCTTCGCGAAGCCCGTACACGTCGGTGAAGACCGCCGAATACGACGCCGTCTTTCCGACCACGTCGCGTCGCAGACTGACGTACACCAGCCAGGTGACGGTGATCGCGGCCACCATGAACAGTGACAGCCCGATGAGCGGCGCGCGGAACTTCACTTCGTCCTCCCCGCTGTCCTCCCCGCCGGCCTCCCCGCCGGCCTCCCCGCCGGCCTTCCCGACGCGGCCGCAGGGGCCGGCGAGACCGTGGTGCCGCGCGCGATCGGACCGAGCAGCAGCTCGGTGGCCACCGTCGCGGGCCGGCCGGTGATCGAGGTCAACAGGTTTCGTTCGTCCTGGCTGCCCACCGGGCCGACGTTGCCGCCGAAGGCCGACGGGGCAACCGATCCCGGCGCTGCGGGTCGCGGCGCGTTGTCGGGATTGGCGGTCCCCGGGACCGGCGGTGAGGGTGTCACACCCGCCGGCAGTGGGGGATTGGGGTCCTGCAGATTGGGAATCGGGCTGATCAGCGGCGGACCGACGGCGACCAGGTTGCCGTCGGGTCCGATGACCGTTCCCGGCGGCGGCGCCAGATCCTTGGGCGGTTGATAGTTCTGCGGCAGCAGCACTTCCGGCAGGTCAGGCCGGACCGGGACCAGCGGCGCGGTGAAACAGCTGGGTCCCTTGAGCTCACCGTAATGCGGGCAGTCGGCGCGCGTGTAGGAGTAGGAGGGTGTGAACGAGATGTTGACTCGCCCGTTGGCGAGTTCGCGGTCCGGCATCCAGACTTCGTCCATGAACCTGTTGGCCAGGTTGTCGATCTTGACCGCGGCCGGAAGAAAGGCATCGGCCTTCAGCGCCAGCACGCCCAGCACGGGTGTGAAATCGGCGGTGATGCGGACCAGCTGGTCGATGTGGTTGTCGAGCGATCGGTGCGTGGTGCCCAGGGTGTGATCGGTTCCCGAGAGCATCGACTCCAGCTGTCCGCGTGTCTCGGCGAAGGTCCGCATCGGCTCGATGGCACGGTGCAGCGCGTCGAAAAGATCCGGGGCCGTGGACTCGAGCCCTTGGGTCGCCTCGACGAGCGCGGACAGCGTCGACGGGCCCGTGTCGGTGCCGACCAGCGAATTGAGTTGGTCGATAAGGTGATCCAGCTTTTTTCCGGCGTCCACCAGCGCCACGCGGCGATGTTCGGTAGCCACGGCGAGCGCGGCCACGATGCCAACGGACCTGTCTTCGCGGCCGCGTCCACTCGCGGTGAGCAGATTCCGCAGCTTGCCGATGGTGGTTTGGAACAGCACCGTCGGCAGGCGGGTGTCTTCGGGGATGTGGGCGCCGGGCCGGATGGTGGGGCCCGGTCCGTTGCCCACGAGCTGAACCGACGACACGGCGAAGACGTTGCTGGGCACCACGCGGGCGCTCACGGCGGCCGGGATCGACGTGGCGTAGTCGGGTTTGAGGTCGATGCGGACGTAGTTCGGCTTTCCGTACGCGGCCGGGACGACGCTGTTCACGCTGCCCACGAGCACGCCGTGATACTTGACGTCGGACTTTTCGGGCAAGCCGTCGCCGACGTTGACCAGATCGGCCACGACTCGCACGTGCTCGTCGAGCCGGCCGGTCGACTTGAGCAGGAGCGTCGCGGTGACCAGGCTCGCCACGACGAGGACCGCCACTCCGCAGCCGAGCAGCTGGCGGTCTGACGGGCCACGCCCGTCCTGCTCAAAGGAATTCGGCATCCGCGATCACCTACCCGCCGAACCTCGCGCCGGAGTCGACGCCGTAAAGAGTCATGGTGAGCAGCATGTTCACCATGATGATCACGGTGATGCTGGCGCGCATTCCGTGCCCGGCCGCCACCCCCACGCCCTCGGGACCTCCGTTCGCGTAGAACCCGTAGTAGCACTGGATCGTGGATGCGAACCACACGAACAAGACGGCCTTGACCAACGAATAGACAATGTCCTTGCCGGCCAGCATCATCGAGAAGTAATGCAGGTAGGAGCCCGTCGACCCGCCACCGCTGAGTCCCACCACCAGTTCGGTGCTCAGGTAGCTGAGTGCCAGGCACGCCGCGTACAACGGCACTATCGCGACCGCCGAGGCCATCAGCCGGGTCGTCACCAAAAACGGGATCGGGCGGATGGCAAGCGCTTCCATCGCGTCGATCTCTTCGGCGATACGCATGGATCCCAACTGGGCGGTGAACCGGCAGCCGCCCTGGATCGCAAACGCCATCGCGGCCATCAGCGGTGCGAGCTCGCGGGTGTTGACCAACGACGAGACGAAGCCGGTCGCGGGGCCGAGGCCGAGCAGTTCGAGAAAGTTGTATCCCTCGATGCCGACGAGCGCGCCGACGGTGACCCCCAGGACGACGGCCACACCGGCGGTGCCGCCACCCACCACCAGCGAGCCGTTGCCCCACGTGATGTTCGACAGCAGTGTGAGGAATTCGGTGCGGTAGTGGCGCGCGGCGATGGGTACGGCAACCAGCGCCCGAACGAAGAAGACCAGCATGTGCCCGAGCCGGATGACCGGCCTGGTCCCCCTGCGGCAAAGCTGAACCACCGGTTCGGTGAGGGGCTCCCATCGCAGGTACGCGGAGTTCGACACGTCACAGTCCCGTCCGGGGGGAGAGCATGACGTAGAGCTGGCTGATGGCGACGTTGACGATCATCAGTAAGAGAATCGCCTCGACCACCGCGGCGTTCACCGAGTTTGCCACCCCCGTGGGACCGCCTTTGGTGGACAGTCCTTTCTGGCCTGAAACGACGGTGACGATGACGCCGAAGATGACGGCCTTCAGCAGCGCCAGGATCATGTCGCCGGGTGTCGCGAAAGATGCGAACGTCGCCACGAAGCTACCCGGTGCGCCGTTCTGGAAGTACACGTTGAACATGTAGCTTGCGAAGAATCCGACGAAGCACACGACTCCGGTGAGCGCCGCACTGATCATGATCGCGGCGGCGAAGCGTGGTACGACGAGTCGGCGTATGACCGATACGCCCATCACCTCCATGGCATCGATCTCCTCGCGCATGGTTCGCGAGCCCAGGTCGGCGGTGATGGCCGACCCGACTACCGACGCCATGAGGATCGCGGCGACCATCGATGCGCCCTGACGGATGACCGCCAGGCCGCTTGCCGCGCCGGCAAGTGAGGTGGCCCCGACCTGGCCGGCCAGCAACGCGAATTGCACGGACAGCGTGACGCTGATCGGCAGGGCCACCAGAACCGTCGGAAGCACCGCCGTACCGGCCATGAACGCACCCTGCCGGACGAACTCACGTCCCTGGAAGCGCCCGGTGAACAGGTCGGCGAAGAAATACTGGATCGTGCGCACGCCGAGAACGAACTGCTCGCCGACCGTGGTCAGTGAGGCGACCGGGTGACGTTTGACGTACCCGATGGTCCAGTCACGGATGGCGTTGATGCCGTCCGGTGCGGCGTTGCCGCCCCCCGGGTGGTGGTCGTCGGACGAAACGAGTTCGCTTCGGGGGAGTATCGCGGCACGGTCTGCATCGTCGCGAGCAAACTTTATATCAACGGTCATCCGCTACCGGCAATGAGTTCCATCGGCGCTCTCCCACAACGAATTCGGTGATTTTTCGAACAGAGGGGGGTCGGGCGACCGGGAGCCAGCCCTGTTTCGAGTTGCCGCCCAGCCCGTTCCGCGATTCCGCAGCTCAATAAGCTCAGGGGTAACACGCTAACCGAGCTGACTAGCACTTTCAATAGTAGTGATGAACTCACGTACCAGCGCTGTTGTGTGGTGAAAGCGACGATGAGAACAGCGGATTGAACTCCTCGCGTCGCGAAGAAGCCAGCAAACACCGCATGGTGAGGATTCCCGGCGTCACGTTGCTGACATGCGCTTTGCGTTGTGGCGTGGATGACGGGACTCGAACTCCTGTAAACGTATCGAGCTGCTGTTTTGTGGGTCGAATGCCACGCTTTGCAGACGTCAAGCGGGGGGGTGTTTCTCGAACGCACCATGGCCGGAGCGTTGCGTCGGGCAGGTATATCGAAGCAAGGGAACCACCGCCGCTCGAGGTGGGCAACGGAGTTCCTTCCCCGCTGTTCACCCGGACTAGATGTGTGAACACATAGAAGGTCCTCTGCCCTCGTCCTCTCGCGAATTTTTGGGAGCTTGCTAGGACTCATCGAGAAGCGCCAGCCGGACTGCGCAGGTCGCGGCGATGTCGATCCAAGCACCGTCGGCATCGACTGGCGCGGATAGCCACCACGTTCTACAGGCATCGCAGGAAATCGTCCTCGGTCATTACTTCGATGTCTTGACCCTTTTCTTGTAGTTGAAATGCCTTCCATGCCTTAGCGGTTAGATCCGCACCAGGGCGTAGGACCGCAGGATTGATGTCGCCAAGAACAAGCACGTTCGTTCGCTTCGTGGTTTTCAGTTGTGGGATTGCGCCAATGCGCAAGCACTCGTCCCAGGCGGCTTGTCGAGTCATCGACATGAGCGTGCCGGTGAACACCACAACGCGACCGTATAGGTAACCACCAGGGTCGGCTCCTGGGTTCATTTCGTGCAGAACGGGGCGTGAGCCACCACCGCGCGAGGTTAAGAGCGCCACGCTGCCCCTGTAGGTGCCGCTGCTCATGTGACCGATGCGCACGCCGGCCGAACTGGCCAGCCCATTGAGTTCATCAACACCCTGGGTGGCGGCGAGGCGACGAACTATGTCCACGACGGCGCGCGCGTCATCGAGGGGGTCGTGGTGGTGTTCGATCGAGCAGCCGAGGGCGTCGAGGACGAACGGCAAGCGGTAAGACGGCAGCGACAACGCCCTGCGTGCGAGGACTAGCGTGCAGAGGAATCGCAGCTCCGGCCATTCGATGTTGTCCACCGCGCAGGCGTACCGGATAACCCCCATGTCAAACCCGGCGTTGTGGGCGATCACCGCGTCATCGCCTATGAACTCGACTATGGCGGGGAGGATTTCTTTCCAGCGCGGCTGGTCCGCAACCATCGCGGCGGTGATGCCGTGAATGTATACGTTGTAGCCGTCGAAGTAATCGACTTCCTCGGGCGGCCGCATCAGCCATTTGCGTTCTGCCACCGGTGATCCATCGCGAACTCGGACGAGACCGACGGCGCAGGGTGATCCTCGGTAGGCGTTGGCGGTCTCAAAGTCGATGGCTGTGTAGTCGAGCATTAGGACACCGGTTCCGGCGTAGCGAGGTCCGCGAACTCCGGTGGTAGCTCTGTGAGATTAATGGCACCAAGTTCGTCGGGCATGATCCCCGGTGGTTTGCCCGTTTTGGCGTTGAGGATGCGACGCACGCGCTGCGCGTCGGTTGCGAGCCAAGTCTCCCACACACGCGCGATATAGTTGGCGACCGACAACGCCCGGTAGGCGGGTCCTTCGCGTTCACCGAGCGTCAGGTGAGGCATCGTCCCGGGAAAGTCGGGGTCGACGAGCTTGCGGTTGGCGCATCGCGCAGCCGCTACCGCCTCCGCGATGCGCCGCTGGTGGGTGAGGGTCGCCTCGATGAGACCGTCACCCACCGCAACGCTAAGCGGGTTCACGAACGGCAGTGGCGGCGCAGTGCCATCGGTGAGGACGACCGCCCGGTCAGCGGTCAACGACCGGATTTTGTCATCGCGGCGTTCATCGGTGTGCGAAATGACGACGGCGTTGGTGTGGTTGCATTGAACGGCCTTCAGTTTGTCGCTGTCGTCCTTGCGCCTGTCGTGGGAATTTTCCATACGGCTGGTGAGCCACACAGCAGTTGCGTTCGCCGCCGGTTGCCTGTCAACGATTGCGAACCCGAGCATGGTCCTCCATCCGTCGACGTGTGTCGCCCACGCTATGACACGGCTCCGGCAGATGTTGATGACTTGAGCAAATCGAGCCGGTACCTGGCCACAAGGGGCAGCCTTGGTAGCCGTCTAGCGGGTCATACCACGGCTACTGCGGTCGACCCACCGGTTCCTGGTGGCATCAATGGATTTATCCGCCACCCCTGGCCAGCGCATTGGACAACAAACACAAAAGCGCCACTGCCTGCATAGACGCCCCTGCGCTTCGGGGTGAGTGACGGGACTCGAACCCGCGACCCCCAGGATCACAACCTGGTGCTCTACCAACTGAACTACACTCACCATGCTGCCGGGCCGGCCCCGTGGCGGGGCCAACGAACGGCGACGTCGATACTAGCCGGTCGTTGGCTCGGGAGCCGAATCGTTTGGTCGCGCTGCGTCGCGTTGGCTCGCAAGGCGGGCGGCTACCGCCTCGATTTCGCTGGTAGAGGGCCCGGGCGGCGAGACGAAGGCGGTCCGGCGGTAGTACTGCAGCTCGCGGATGGATTCGTGGATGTCGGCCAGCGCCCGGTGGGCCAGTCCCTTGGCCGGCTGACCGAAGTAGATGCGTGGGTACCAGCGTCGGCAGAGTTCCTTGATCGAACTCACGTCGATCATCCGGTAGTGCAGGAACGAGTCCAGGGCGGGCATGTCGCGGGCGATGAAGGAGCGGTCGGTGGCGATGGAGTTACCCGCCAGCGGCGCGCTCTTCGGTTGTCTGACGTGGTTGCCGATGTAGTCCATCACGATCGCCTCGGCGGCGGCCAGGTCGACGGTGGACGCTTTGACCTCGTCGGTGAGCCCGGATCGCGCATGCATGTCGGCAACGACGTCGATCATCGACGACAGCGCGGCGTCCTCGGCGTGGATGACGACGTCGACTCCCTCGCCCAGGATGTTCAGGTCGGGGTCGGTGACAAGGGCCGCGATCTCGATCAACTTGTCCGAACGCAGGTCCAGGCCGGTCATCTCGCAGTCGATCCACACCAATTCGTCCACCACAGCGCTCAGCGTAGGCGTTACGCGAGCCATCGCTCCCGGTCCCCCTGGCAAGTAGGGTGAGTCTGCCGAGCGGCTGACGATCGGAAAGAGGGCGCAGCACATGAGCACCGAATCAGCGGCGACAGCCGCCCAGCGGATCGCCGGCGGCTACGCCGTCGACGGCCGGGCGCTGGAGCTGGGCAGCGTCGTCGTCGACGGCGTCGCCGATCCGTCCGCGCAGATCCGCATCCCGCTGGCCACGGTCAACAGGCACGGCCTGGTGGCGGGGGCGACCGGCGCCGGCAAGACCAAGACGCTGCAACTCATCGCCGAGCAGCTCAGCGCCGCGGGCGTGGCCGTGCTGATGGCCGACGTGAAGGGCGACTTGTCGGGTCTGTCGCGCCCGGGGGAGGCCAACGAGAAAATCGCCGCGCGCGCGAAGGACACCGGTGACGGCTGGGAGCCGACGGCGTTCCCGGTGGAGTTTTTGTCGCTGGGCACCGGTGGGGTCGGCGTGCCGGTGCGCGCGACCGTCGCCGGTTTCGGCCCGGTCCTGCTGTCGAAAGTATTGGAGCTCAACGCTACTCAGGAGTCGACACTCGGGCTGATCTTCCATTGGGCCAGGCAGGCCGACCGTCCGCTCGTCACGCTGGACGACCTGCGCGGTGTGATCAGCCACCTGGCCGGCGACGAGGGTAAAGCCGACCTGAAAGACCTGGGCGGGGTCTCGGCGACGACGGCGGGCGTCATCCTGCGGGCGTTGGTGAATCTGGCCGGCGAGGGCGGTGACACCTTCTTCGGCGAGCCGAAGCTCGACCCGCACGACCTGCTGCGCGTCGACGACCAGGGTCGGGGCATCATCTCGCTGCTGGAGTTCGGCGGTCAATCGTTGCGTCCGGTCATTTTCTCCACCTTCCTGATGTGGCTGCTCGCCGAGCTGTTCGCCGGGCTCGACGAGGTCGGCGACGTGGACAAGCCCAAGCTGGTCTTCTTCTTCGACGAGGCGCACCTGCTGTTCAGCGATGCCTCCAAGGCCTTCCTCGCGCAGGTCGAACAAACCGTCAAGCTGATCCGCTCCAAAGGCGTCGGTGTGTTCTTCTGCACCCAGTTGCCCACCGACGTGCCCAACGACGTGTTGTCGCAGCTCGGCGCCCGCATCCAGCACGCGCTGCGGGCGTTCACCCCCGACGACCAACAGGCGCTCAGCAAGACCGTCCGCACGTACCCCAAAACCGATGTCTATGACCTGGAGTCGGCGTTGACGTCGCTGGGGATCGGCGAGGCCGTCGTCACCGTGTTGTCGGAGAAGGGCGCACCGACGCCGGTGGCGTGGACGCGCATGCGCGCGCCCCGCTCGCTGATGGCCGCGATCGGCAACGATGCGATCCTCGCCGCAGCCAACTCCAGTCCGTTGCAGGCCAAGTACGGCAACACGGTGCAGCGGCAGCCACTTCCGGCCCGACCCGGCTACCCGTCAACCCCGTCAAGCCCGTCAAGCCCGTCAGACGACCCGGTTCCGCCGATGCCTGAACCCTTCGAGCCGGAGCGGCCCAGCCTGCTGACAAGACTGTGGCACGATCCGGACGTGCAAGGCGCCGTGAACACGGGAATCCGCGAGCTCGTCAGAGCCAGGTTCGGCACCGGCCGTCGCAAAGGGAGATAGGAGTCGCAAAGGGAGATAGGAGAGGCCCGCTCGCGACACTCGCTAGTGGTCTTGCCCGTTAATCCGTCGGGCCCGTTCGCTGGGGTGTCGAGACTGCGGTGGCAGCGCCGAAACGCGAAAAAAGTAGCGCTGAGCAC
>NZ_JBMIOP010000091.1:0-14000 GCF_049197365.1 Mycobacterium sp. THU-M104 | reverse complement strand
TCGTCGACTTCAAAGGGGGATCAACCTTTCTGGACATGGCAGGTGCTCCCCACGTCGCGGCGGTCATCACCAACCTGGCCGACGACGCGCCGCTGGTAGCCCGGATGCGTGACGCGCTGGGCGGTGAGATCAACCGTCGCCAGGAGCTGCTGCGGGCGGCCGGGTGTGTCGGTCTCGGGGCCTACGAACGCGCCCGCCGCGACGGCGCCGCGCTGACCCCGCTGCCCTCGTTGTTCATCGTCGTCGACGAGTTCTCCGAACTGCTCAGCCGCAATCCCGATTTCGCCGACACGTTCGTGGCGATCGGCCGGGTCGGCCGCTCGCTGGGCATGCATCTGCTGCTGGCCACTCAGCGCCTCGAAGAGGGCAGGTTGAGGGGTCTGGAGTCCCACCTGTCCTACCGGTTGTGTCTGAAGACGTTGTCCGCCGGCGAATCCCGCCTGGTGCTGGGGACGCCCGACGCCTACGAATTACCCAACACGCCCGGCGCGGGCTACCTGCGTGCCGGCAGCGAAAAGCCGGTCCGCTTCCAGGCCGCCTGCGTGTCGGGACCGCTGCCGTCGTCTGCGCCGCCCGCGAGGCCGCCGGGGACGGTGTACCGGTTCGACACCGGCGCGGTCGGGCCGGTGACCCGGGTCGCGGAGCGCGGCACGGCGCCGACGGTTCTGCACGCGGTCGTGGACCGAGTGTCCGGGCACGGGCCGCCGGCGCACCGGGTGTGGTTGCCGCCGCTGGGTGCGCCGCCGGCGCTGGACACCCTGTTGCGCGAACTCGCGCCGCGCGCACTGACGGTTCCCATCGGCATCGTCGACCGTCCGTTCGAGCAGCGCCGGACACCGCTGCTGGTCGACTTGTCCGCGGGCGCGGGCAACGTGGCGATCGTCGGCGCGCCTCAAAGCGGGAAGTCGACAGCGCTGCGGACGCTGATCACCGCGTTGGCCACCACCCACGATCCGGGCCGGGTTCAGTTCTACTGCCTGGATTTCGGTGGCGGAGCGCTGGCCTCGGTGCGTGACTGGCCGCACGTGGGTGCCGTCGCGAGCCGGGCCGAACCGCGGCTCGCGGCTCGCGTGGTCGCTCAGTGCGAGTCGGTGATGCGCTCGCGGGAAGCCCTCTTCGGTGAGCACCGCATCGACTCGATCGGCCAATACCGCAGGCTGCGTGCGCAGCGCGCGGTACCGCACGACGATCCGTTCGGTGACGTGTTCCTGGTGGTCGACGGCTGGGGGAGGCTGCGGCACGAGTTCGAGGAGCTGGAGTCCTCGATCACCACGGTTGCCGCCCAGGGACTTTCGTTCGGCGTGCACGTGGTGGTATCGGCGGGACGTTGGGCCGAAATCAGGCCGTCGCTGCGCGACCAGATCGGCACCCGCATCGAGCTGCGGCTCGGAGATCCGGCCGACTCCGAACTCGACCGCAAGGCGGCACAGCACGTGCCTCGTGACACTCCGGGCCGTGGCATCTCACCCGACGGTATGCACATGGTGATCGCCGTGCCTGTCGACGAGATCCCGCACAGTGACTCGGCGGCGCCGCCCATACCGTTGCTACCCGCGCACGTGGACCACCACACCGTGGTCGGTGCTGCCGGTGCCGGACCGCGCGCGGGCGTCCTGTTCGGCCTTGAGGAGAGTCGATTATGTCCGGTGGCAGTCGATTTCGAGCGGTACCAACATCTGCTGATCCTCGGGGACAGCGAGTGCGGAAAAACCGCCGCCCTGCGGGTCCTGTGCCGGGAGCTCGCGCGCAGCCTGAGTGTGGCCGAGGCGCACCTGGTGATCGTCGACTTCCGCCGCGGGCTGCTCGGTGTGGTCGAGACCGAACACGTCGGCGGGTACGCGGCATCTCCGGCGGCGCTGGCCGCGCTGCTCCCCGAGTTGCTGGACCGGCTGCGGGAGCGGATGCCACCCGCGGGCGTGAGCCAGGCGCAGCTGCGGGCCAGGGCCTGGTGGTCCGGGCCGGACGTCTACGTGTTGGTCGACGACTACGACCTGGTGGCCGCCCCCTCGGGCAACCCGCTGCTGGGTTTGGCCGAATACCTGCCGTATGCAAGAGATCTGGGCCTGCACCTGGTGATCGCCCGGCGCTGCGGGGGCGCCGAACGCGTGCTGTTCGAGCCCCTGCTGGCGGGCCTGCGCGATCTGGGCGCCACAGAACTGAGAATGAGCGGATGTCCCGCCGACGGCGCCCCGCTGGGTTCGGGCCGGCCGGTGCGGTTGCCGCCGGGGCGCGGCAACCTGGTCACCCGCGCAGGTGACGAACAGCTGATACAAGTGGCCTGGAGTCCGCCGTGAGCGGGCACCGCGCGATCCTCGAGACGGGGCCTGGCACCGTACGCCGGTTATGTTGCGCCACAGATGGATCGGCTGACGCCGAAGTCGTGACGGCGGCCCTGGAAGCGATCGACGACCGGGTCGCGCTGCTCGGGGATCGACCGGTGAGCGTCGATGCGCTGTGGCGCGCCGCGCTCCGATCGTCGCTGTGCCCTGATGCCGGGGCAGCGTTGCTCCTGGTGCACCCGTCGTGGTGGTCGTCCTCGCGTGTCGGCGTGGTCACTGCGGCCGCGTGCACGCTGGCCGACGACGTGGTGGTGCGGCCGCGGTCGTGGCTGTTGGCGCGGGCGTCCGGGGCCGGGGCGGCGGTGGTGGTGGAGATCGCCGAGCGGTTGGTTCTGGTCGCCGGTGCCGAGGTGGTCGCAATACCCCGCGCGACGGGGTGCGGCGAGGCGGAGGAGAAGGTCGCGACGCTTGTCGCCGCGACGACGGGCACGGTGGTGGTCGACGCGCCGGGCACCGTGCCCGGGGCCACGACGTTCGCGAGGTCGCTCAGCGGTGCGGCGCGCGGTGGCGGGCGTGCGGTCGTCCACGTCGACGACGCCGGCATGGCCCGGCTGGCCCGCTCGGCCGGGCCGCCTCCGGCGGGCGCCGGCCGGATCGCGCCGCCGCGGCCGGGCACCGGGGGGTTGCGCACGCGGTCCCGGCTGCGCACCGTGTTCACGGCCGCCGCCGTGGTCATGGCGGCGGCAGCACCGGCCGTGGCGCCGGGCGAGCGTCAGGCCACGGGGCCGGCGCGCGCCGCGGCCTCGACCCTCCTGGTGGAGGGCAGGGTGGTGCTCTCGGTTCCGGCCGGCTGGCCGGCCCAGCGCGTGGTCACCGGGCCCGGTTCGGCACGGGTGCAGGTCACCTCGCCGTCCGATCCCGAGGTCGCGCTGCACATCACCCAGTCACCGGTGCCCGGTGAGGCGCTGAGCGGCGCCGCCGAGCGGCTCAAGCGGGCTATCGACGCCGAACCGGCCGCGGTGTTCGTGGACTTCGACCCGTCGGGGACCAGCGCAGGCCGCCCCGCGGCCACCTACCGCGAGGTGCGGGCCCGCCACCACGTGTGGTGGACGGTACTACTGGACGGCGCCGTCCGGATCAGCGTCGGGTGCCAGAGCCGTCCCGGTGGCTATGCCGTCGTGCGCGACGTGTGCGAGCAGGCGGTCCGCTCCGCGCACGCGGTTGGATGAACCGGAATTCGGTGGGAACCGAACCCGCTCCGCCGAGGTCGAACCTGATATGGCGACTTCCAACACCCTGAGCACCGACTTCGACCTGATGCGCTCGGTCGCGGCCACGACCGACACCCGCAACGAAGAACTCCGGGCGATGCTGCAGGTATTCATCGGCCGCATGGGCGGCGTCCCGCCGTCGGTATGGGGCGGGCCCGCGGCGGCGCGGTTCAAGGAGGTGGTGGATCGCTGGAACGCCGAGTCGTTGCGGCTGCACCACGTCCTGCATGACATCGCCGAGACCATCCGGCACAACGCGGCCGCCCTGCAGGAGGCCGCACAACACCATGCCCACCGCGTCGCCGCCTCCGGCGCACACCTGTGACGGGAAGGAGACAGTCGTGGACCCGGTGCTGTCCTACAACTTCGGCGAACTGGAATACGCTGTGCGCCAAGAGATCCACGCCACGTCGGCGCGGTTCAACGCCGCGCTGGAGGAGTTGAGATCGCAGATCGCCCCGCTGCAGCAGCTGTGGACCCGGGAAGCGGCGGCCGCCTACCAGGTGGAGCAGCTGAAGTGGCATCAGGCAGCGACCGCGCTCAACGAGATCCTCGTCGACCTCGGCAACGCCGTACGCGACGGCGCCGAGGAGGTGGCCGACGCCGACCGCCGAGCCGCCGGTCTCTGGGCGCGGTAGCCGTCGCGCTCCCACGAACGTCTGTGTGGTTCCGGCGGAGGAGAGCCGCCGGGACCACACAGCGATTTTGACCTGCGGGGACGTCCGTCGGTAAGCTGCTGCGTTGGCGTGCGGTAACGCCGGGGCCTCGGGTCAATGTCGGTCGCCGAGATCAGCCCCACCGTGTGGCGCCTGACCGGCACCCGGGTTGCACCGGGATTCACCCCGAGAAGAGAAGGTAAGCCCTGTGCCTACTTATGCGCCGAAGGCGGGTGACACCACGCGGTCGTGGTATGTCATCGACGCCACGGACGTGGTGCTTGGCCGTCTTGCCGTTGCGGTAGCCACCCTGCTGCGCGGTAAGCACAAGCCGACGTTCGCCCCCAACGTCGATGGCGGCGACTTCGTCATCGTCATCAATGCCGACAAGGTCGCCATCGGCCCCGAGAAGCTGCGCGACAAGCTGGCTTACCGCCACTCCGGATACCCCGGTGGCCTGCGCAAGCGCACCATCGGAGAGCTGATGCAGAAGCACCCCGACCGCGTCGTCGAAAAAGCGATCGTCGGCATGCTGCCCAAGAACAAGCTCAGTCGGCAGATCCAGCGCAAGCTGCACGTCTACGCCGGTCCGGAGCACCCCCACGCCGCGCAACAGCCGGTTCCGTTCGAGATCAAGCAGGTGGCCCAGTGACCGAGACGACCGAAGCCGTGGAAGAAGCTCCGCAGGCCACCGAAGCCACCGAAGCGCCGGAAGCCGCTCTCGAGGCCCCAGAGCGCACCGAGGCTGCCGGGGTCACCGGTATGCCCGCCGGCGACTCCTTTGTGTTCGAGCGGCCCATCCAGACCGTCGGCCGCCGCAAGGAGGCCGTGGTGCGGGTGCGGCTGGTGCCCGGCACCGGCAAATTCGACCTCAACGGCCGCAGCCTGGAGGAATACTTCCCCAACAAGGTGCACCAGCAGCTGATCAAGGCTCCGCTGGTGGCGGTGGACCGGGCGGAAAACTTCGACATCTTCGCCCACCTGACCGGCGGCGGACCATCGGGACAGGCCGGTGCGCTGCGCCTGGGCATCGCCCGCGCGCTGATTCTCGTGCAGCCGGAGGACCGCCCCGCGCTGAAGAAGGCGGGCTTTCTCACCCGCGATCCGCGTGCTACCGAGCGCAAGAAGTACGGCCTGAAGAAGGCACGTAAGGCACCCCAGTACAGCAAGCGCTGATCGGCGGTCACTTTCCGGCCGCGAAGCGGCATCTCGCACGAGACTTTGTGTCCGGTTTTCGGCGTGTCTGCGCGCGATCGTGCGCGGTTTCGGTCAGAAAAAAACAGGCACGCTGGGTGCTGGACCGCCCAAACTGTGAGAGGTTTGTCCGCATGGGTCGACTATTCGGCACTGACGGTGTTCGTGGGGTCGCCAATCGTGAGTTGACCGCCGAGCTGGCGTTGGCGCTGGGCGTGGCAGCGGCCGGGCACCTGGCGCGGCCGGGCGGACCCGGCAGGCGGGTCGCAGTGGTGGGCCGGGACCCCCGTGCCAGCGGGGAGATGCTGGAAGCCGCGGTGATCGCCGGGCTGACCAGCCAGGGCGTCGACGCGCTGCGGGTCGGGGTGCTGCCCACACCGGCGGTGGCCTACCTGACCTGTGCCTATGACGCCGACTTCGGTGTCATGATCTCGGCATCGCACAATCCGATGCCCGACAACGGCATCAAGGTGTTCGGTCCCGGCGGCCGCAAACTCGACGACGACAGCGAGAACCGGATCGAGGAACTCCTCGCCGCCGGGCCGGGGGTGCGGCCGGTCGGTGCGGGGATCGGCCGGGTGATCGACGCCGAGGACGCCGCGGACCGCTACCTTCGCCACGTCGGCAAGGCCAGCACGCTGCGGCTCGACGGGCTGACCGTGGTCGTCGACTGCGCCCACGGCGCGGCGTCGTCGGCCGCCCCGACCGCCTACCGCGCGGCCGGTGCCCGGGTCATCGCGATCAACGCCGAGCCCAACGGGCTCAACATCAACGACGGTTGTGGGTCCACTCACCTGGATTCGCTGCGCGCGGCGGTCGTCGCGCACGGTGCCGATCTCGGCTTGGCGCACGACGGGGACGCCGATCGGTGTCTGGCCGTCGACGCCGGCGGACACGTCGTCGACGGCGACGCGATCATGGTCGTGCTCGCGTTGGCGATGCAGGAGGCTCGGGAGCTCGCCTCGGACACACTGGTCACGACCGTGATGAGCAACCTGGGGCTGCATCTGGCCATGCGTTCGGCCGGTATCAGCGTGCGCACGACCGGCGTCGGCGACCGCTATGTTCTGGAGGAGTTGCGCGCCGGCGACTACAGCCTCGGCGGGGAGCAGTCCGGCCACATCGTCATGCCCGCGCTGGGCTCCACCGGAGACGGCATCGTCACCGGTCTGAGATTGATGACCCGCATGGTGCAGGCGGGCGCCCCGCTGGCCGAGCTCGCCGCGGCGATGCGGACGTTGCCCCAGGTGTTGATCAACGTCGAGGTCGCCGACAGGGCCGCCTCCGCGGCGCCGTCGGTGCAGGCCGCTGTCGCGGAGGCGACGACCGAGTTGGGCGATACGGGCCGAATCCTGTTGCGGCCCTCCGGAACCGAACCCGTGATCCGCGTCATGGTCGAAGCGCCCGCCAAGGAGGTCGCGGAGCGGATCGCCGCGCGGGTGGCCGAAGCGGTCAGCGCCGCGGGCTGATCTTCGCCGGAACCCCGGCGCCGCTCCCGGCGTCGGAACAGGCATGAGAGAACGCAGTTGTGCCGAGGTTGACGTGCTGGCGGTGCACGGGGTCGCCGACCGATTGAGGGTGGCCGCCGAACTGATCGACGACGCCGTGGAGGAGCACCTGGCCAGGCTGGCCTTCAGCGGGGCCGGTGCAGGGCGCCCATACACCGCGCGCGGCGATGCACTGCGTGCGGGCCTGCAGAGGCTCGCGGCCGAGTTGTCGCAGTGGTCCCGGGCGTCCGTGGCCGTCGCCGTTGCCCTGCGAGCCAGCGCCGACCGCTATGCCGACGCCGAACTGTATGCCGCCAGACGGATCGCTTGAGCATGGCCGACAGGTTTGACGTCGCCGAACGCCTCGCCGACGGCCGGTTCGCCGCGGAGCACATCCAGTGCTACGTGCAGGCCTGTCGCGCGCTTGGTTACCGGGAGCCCGACCTGACGGCGCGCCCGTCCCAGATCCTCGACTGGTACGACAGCGAACAGGGCCTGGACCTGCATGCACTGGATCGCGACTGTGCGCAACTTCGTGCGGCGGGCGCCGCAGTCGCCGAAGGCCTCCGCATTCAGCGGGCCCAGGTAGACGAGCTGGCCGCGGCATGGACGGGCCCGGGCGGTGCCGCCGCGATCGCGTTCCTGCGTCGCCATTGCGACGCGGCCGACACCGTGACCACCGAGGTCCGTGCTGCGGCGCAGCGGTGTGAGTCGTTGCGCGACAACCTGTGGTACCTGCTCGACTCGAAGGTCGCCACGACCGTCGCCATCGACGATCGCACGCGGGCGCAGCGGGCGGCATGGTTAACGGCCGCCGCAGCGGCCACCCACGGGGCCGGCGATCCGGAGTCTGTCGAACAGGTCGTCCGTCACGAGATAAACCCCTACGTCGACAACGACATTCGCAACGACTGGCTGACCGCGATGCGTTCGAACATGGCGGGGATCGCAGCGGCCTACGACATGGTCATCGACAGGATGGCCGTCGCGCCGGTGGCGTACTTCGAGGTTCCCGGCGATTTCGGGCCGGCCTACCAACCGGACCCGCCGGCGGCCGTCGTACCCGCGGCCGTCGTACCCGCGGCCGCCGTACCTGCCGCGGCGGCGTCTCTCGGGCCGACCGGCTCGGTGGATCCTGCGCCGACCGGCGCGCAGCCCCTGCCCCCCGTGCCAGCCGGCCCGCCGCCGGCCGCTGCCACGGCGCCTTCGGCCCAGGACTGGGGAGCGGCGCTCGGTGACGCGGCGGGTATGCCCGCCGGCGGTCTGGGCGGCGATCTAGGTGGCCTGGGCGGTTTGAGCGGACTCGCGGGTCGGATCGTCGATGCCATGGGTGGTCTGCTCGGTTCGGCCGGCCGGCTCGGCGACCCGGCGGCGCTCGACGATGCACTGAGCGCCGCGGACGACCCCGGCGGCGACGCCCCCTTCCGCCCAGTCGGCAGGGACCAGAACGCCGACGAGCAGTCCCCCGGCGACGATGTCGAGGACGTCGGCCAAACGGACCAGGACGACCAGTCGCAACCCGGTGACCAGTCGCAACCCGGTGACCAGTCGCAACCCGGTGACCAGTCGCAACCGGTCGATGCGCTGGCGCCGGTCGCTGCACCCGGTCCCGTGGCGCCGCCGGGCGACGCGGAACCTGCGGTGGACCAGGCAGCGACACCGTGTGAGATCGCCGCGGATCAGCTGCCGCAGGCGGGCCAGTGACGAGTTCAGTCGGGTCGCAGCTCGAGAAGCTCTTGAACATGACGCACTGATTCCCTGGGTTCGGCGGCCACCGGGCTGACCAACAACGTCGTCACCCCGGCCTCGGCGAAAGCCGCCAGGCGTTCGGCTACGAACCCTCGGGGGCCGACCAGCGAAATCCCGCGCACCAACTCGTCGGGCACGGCATCGGTGGCCTCCAGCTTGCGGCCGGACAGATACAGCTCCTGAATCCGGTCGGCGACCTCACCGAACCCGTACCGGGTCGCGAGATTGTGGTAGAAGTTGCGGCCCTTGGCCCCCATCCCGCCGATGTAAAGGGCCAGCTGAGGTTTCACCCAGGCCAATCGCTCCTCGACGCCGTCACCGATGGCCAGCGACGCGTGCACCATGACATCCAGCGGCCCCAGCCCGGGATCGCGTTTGGCAGCACCGGCGGCCAGCGCCTCGCCCCAGACGGAATCGGCTTTCTCCGGCAGGTAGAAAACCGGCTGCCAGCCTTCGGCGATCTCGGCGGTCAATTCCACGTTCTTCGGGCCCAGCGCGGCAATCGTGATCGGGATACGTTCGCGCACAGGATGATTGATCAGACGGAGAGGTTTGCCCAGTCCCGTGCCCCGGCCGGGCGGCACCGGGATCTGATAATGCGTGCCGGCGTATTCGAGCCGTTCGCGTCGCCACACCTTCCGGCAGATTTCCACGACTTCGCGGGTGCGGCCCAACGGCGCGTCGAACTCCACGCCGTGAAATCCTTCGATCACCTGGGGCCCGGACGTGCCGATCCCGAGGCGGAACCGGCCGTCGGACACGAAGTCCAGGCCCGCGGCGGTCATGGCCAGCAGCGACGGTGTCCGGAGATAGAGAGGAACCACGCCTGAGGCCAACTCGACGATGTCTGCCTTGGCGGCCAGGTATCCGAGCTGGCTGACGGCGTCGAAGGAATATGCCTCGGCCACCACCGCGATGTCGAGGCCGGACTTCTCCAGCTCGACGACGCGGTCGACGGCCTGGTGAAAGCCACCCGAATAATCCAGAGCTATCCCGATGCGCACCCACGAGGCATACCACGACGTCCCCGGCCCGCTGCCGCGGGCCGCGCTATTTCAGCAGCGCGACGATCTTGTCTTCCAGCGAAACCGGCGGGGTCTGGGGGTCCACCTGATCGGTCCTGGGCAGGTGCACGTCCGGATCGGCGAAGTCGCGGTAGGCCTTGTCACCGCCGAGTGTGCAGAGCAGGTACCCGGTCAGCAGCGCACGGACCGAGCGCTGCGTGCGCCGGTGCGACCCGCCCAGCCCGAAGGCTTGGGGCAGTCGCCGGCCCTCGGCCAGCCCGCCGCGTTCGGCTTTGCGGACGATGCGCAGCGTGGCCGCCTGCCATGCGTGCGACAGGGCCAGCGCGTTGGAGTTCAGCGACGCGGGGTCTGCGGGCGCGGTCAGGATCAGGCCGGGAACCTTCAACGTCGCTGCCGGCTCCTCGGCCCGGGGACTGGTCACCGTCGGGAAGATCGCCGCGACTGCTCGGGCCGGCTCGCCGGCCATCCCGGCCATGCCGGCGGCGGCGAACACGGCAGCCGACCCGCCGAACCCGTGGCCCGCCAGGCCGAGCTTGGCGGGATGGACGCTGATCTTGCCCGGTCCGAGGCGAACTCCCGCCATGATGTCGAGCGCGGTACCGAGGTCGAACGCCAGATTCAGCACCGACGGCGCCACGCCACGCTCGGTGTCAGGAGCGCCCGCCGCGATGCCCCACGACGCCAGGTGCTCCAGAAGACCGTGATAGCGGGCGGCGCCGGTGAGCCAGTCGTGGCCGAAGGCCACGCCGGGAAGGTTCAGCCCCGCCTCTGGGGTGTAGACCACCCCCGGCAGGCCCGCGAAGGCCAGGTCACCGCGCAAAACCCGGTGCGGGCCACGGCGGCTGAGGGTCGCGACGAGCGTGCGGATGCGGGCCACCCGTCGACGGTAGCGCACCGCGGCGGTGCGCCGGGTGCCTCAGCGGCCGTTACGCGAGCACCTCGATGACCCCCACCCGCCACAGCGCCGCGTAAAGCTGGCGCAGCGGAACGCTCAACATGCGGGCTGCGGCGTTCACCAGTGGATCACCGCCTCCGGCGATCGGCGAGTGCCGGCGCGGACCTGGTGGCGGGGTGGCCGGCGTCGACCCATGAGCATGGTCGGCGCACAGGACTTCGTCGTAGAGCACAGCCGTCATGGTTCCCTCCTCGAAGCTCTGATCGGTGGCCGCTGTGATGTGCACCGTCGCGAAATTCTCCGTGAGCACGTGATCGGGACGGCCCATCGGGCGTTGGCGTGTCGTGAAACATTTGCTGAACACACGTCATCGCGTGGCACATGCCGCCAGATTCGCGGGGCCATCGACGGTGAACCGTGCGGTGTACGGCCGAGCCCTGTGCGGGAGCTGGACAAAAATCGGAGCTCTGGCTCGCGGAGACGTCTGGGGAATCGGTGCTTTCGTGGTCACACGAGCCGATATGGACCCGGCCGGGCATCGGCTGTGGCTCGCGCCCGGGCGCGCCATCCGGCGTCAGGCAGGCCCCGCGCCGTAGCTCCGGCCGTCCGCGTGCGTCACCGCCCCGACGGTGGCCCTGCACTACCCTGGGATGGATGTGCGGAATCGTCGGCTACGTCGGGCAGCGTCGAGCCCACGAGGTCGTCATGGACGCGCTGCGCCGGATGGAGTACCGCGGCTACGACTCGTCGGGGATCGCGCTGGTCGAGGCGGACGGCCGGCTCACCGTGCGCCGTCGCGCCGGCCGGCTGGCCAACCTCGAGCAGGCGGTCGCCGACATGGCGGCGTCGTCGGAGAGTTCGCTGACCGGCACCACCGGCCTGGGCCACACGCGCTGGGCCACCCATGGGCGCCCCACCGATCGCAACGCCCACCCGCACCGCGACGCCACCGGCCGGATCGCCGTCGTCCACAACGGCATCATCGAGAATTTCGCGGTCCTGCGTCAGGAGCTGGAGGCGACCGGGGTGGAGTTCGCCAGCGACACCGACACCGAGGTCGCGGTGCACCTGGTGGCGCAGGCATACCGCCACGGCGCCACGGCCGGTGACTTCGTCGCGTCGGTGCTTGCGGTGCTGCGCAGGCTGGAAGGCCATTTCACGCTGGTGTTCGCCAGCGCCGACGCGCCCGGCACCATCGTCGCCGCCCGCCGGTCCACACCGCTGGTGCTGGGCATCGGCGACGGCGAGATGTTCGTCGGCTCCGACGTGGCGGCGTTCATCCCGCACACCCGCCGCGCCGTCGAACTGGGTCAGGACCAGGCCGTGGTGCTGACCGCGGACTGCTACCGGATCACCGACTTCGACGGCAACGACGACGCCGCCAACGCCCACGAGTTCCACATCGACTGGGACCTGGCCGCCGCCGAAAAAGGCGGCTACGAGTACTTCATGCTCAAGGAGATCGCCGAGCAGCCCACCGCGGTGGCCGACACGCTGCTCGGGCACTTCGTCGACGGCCGCATCGTGCTGGACGAGCAGCGACTGAGCGACCAGGAACTCCGCGACATCGACAAGGTGTTCGTGGTCGCCTGCGGTACCGCTTATCACTCCGGGCTGCTGGCCAAGTACGCGATCGAGCACTGGACCCGGCTGCCGGTGGAGGTGGAGCTGGCCAGCGAATTCCGCTATCGGGACCCGGTACTGGACCGCAGCACACTGGTGGTCGCCATCTCGCAGTCCGGCGAGACCGCCGACACCCTGGAAGCGGTGCGCCATGCCAAGGAACAGAAGGCCAAGGTGCTGGCGATCTGCAACACCAACGGCTCGCAGATCCCGCGTGAATGCGATGCGGTCCTCTACACCCGCGCCGGCCCGGAGATCGGCGTGGCCTCCACCAAGACGTTCCTCGCACAGATCGCCGCCAACTACCTGGTGGGGCTGGCACTGGCGCAGGCCCGCGGCACCAAGTATCCAGACGAGGTCGAGCGCGAATACCGTGAGCTGGAAGCGATGCCCGACCTGGTGGCCCGGATGCTCGCGACGATCGGGCCGGTGGCCGACCTGGCCTACCGATTCGCCCAGTCCTCGGCGGTGCTGTTCCTGGGCCGCCACGTCGGCTACCCGGTCGCGCTGGAAGGCGCGCTCAAACTCAAGGAACTGGCCTACATGCACGCCGAGGGCTTCGCCGCCGGCGAGCTCAAGCACGGCCCGATCGCGTTGATCGAAGACGGCCTGCCGGTCATAGTGATCATGCCCTCGCCCAAGGGGCAGGCCACGCTGCACGCCAAGCTGCTCTCCAACATCCGGGAAGTTCAGACGCGCGGCGCGATCACCATCGTCATCGCCGAGGAGGGTGACGACACCGTGCGTCCCTACGCCGATTACCTGGTCGAAATCCCCTCGGTGTCAACACTTCTGCAGCCGCTGCTGTCCACTGTGCCGTTGCAGGTGTTCGCCGCGTCGGTGGCGCAGGCCCGCGGCTACGACGTCGACAAACCACGCAACCTGGCCAAGTCCGTCACCGTGGAGTAGGCCCCGACCGCCGCCGCCTGCTCGCGCCGCTTTGGCCGAATCGCCGCAGTGCACCGCTTCGTGGCACTACATTCCGCGGGGACGTTCACCGGGGTGCAAAAAGGGAGCAGTATGGGCGCAGCGGTCGGCAGATTCGACGTCGTCGGTCTGGTCGTGGGCATCGTCGGGGCGTACGTGGCCGCGGTCGCGCTGTACGCCGCCGGCGACGATGAATGTCGAAGACATCCAGTCGAATTACAGCGTGCTCGTCGCCAACCTGACCGTGATTCCCGGCTCGGCGCTGCTGGACCCGCAAACCCACCACCTCAGCGAGGATCTCAGCCTGCGGGTCCGGTCGGTCGCCTCGCCGACCCGCCGCACGCGGACCAGGGGCATGTTGCCGGGCACGTTCCCCGTTCCGCTGACCATCGCCGGCGAGATCGAACGCTGGCCCTTCGACCACTACCGTTCCGGGCCCGTCGAGGTCGGACTGTTCCGCGGCGACCAGTCCGAGCACATCCGCGTGCCCGTGAAGTTCGTCAACGATCTCTCCGGGTGGGAGGTCGCCGCCGGTCACCGCAACGGGCAGGGCCCCTACTGGGTGGGCCTGCAGCGGTCGCTGAGCACGGCGGCGTTCGCCATCGTGATCCTCGGCGTCCTGATCACCATCGCCGTCCTGGCCCTGGTTGTCGCGATCCAGACCGCGCGCGACCGGCGCAGGTTCCAGCCGCCGATGACGACCTGGTACGCGGCGATGCTCTTCGCGGTGGTGCCGCTGCGCAACGCGCTGCCCGGCTCGCCGCCGTTCGGCAGCTGGATCGACATCACCATCGTCCTGTGGGTGCTCGTCGCATTGGCGGTGTCGATGTCCCTCTACATCAACTGCTGGTGGCGGCACCTGAGGCCGGACAACCCCTCGCGTTCCTGATGCGT
>NZ_JBMIOP010000076.1:0-1484 GCF_049197365.1 Mycobacterium sp. THU-M104 | reverse complement strand
TTCGTCGCAAGTCGATAATCTACCCGCTTCAGCAGTGCGTGCAGAGTGCCTCGGACGACGGGGCTGGCAGGTCCCCGATAGTCGGTCCGCCTGGTTTTGGAGCCAGGTTGTGTTGATACCGATTTCAGTTGATCTCGCAGGCCACGGGGTGATGGGTGTGGCTGCATCGGGCAGCGTACTCGGCGGGGGTGAGGTAGCCCAGCGCTGAGTGACGGTGTCGATGGTTGTGTTCGTGCTTGAAGTCGCCGATGACCACGCGGGCTTCGAGCAGGTTGGTCCAGTGGTTGCGGTTGAGGCACTCCCTTCGTAGCCGGTTGTTGAACGATTCGATGTAGCCGTTGTTCCATGGGGTCCCGGGCGGGATGTAGGACAGCCCCACCTTTCCAGCGCAAAACGATTGCAGCGCTTGGGAAATAAGCTCAGGGCCATTATCCATCCGCAGCACCTTCGGTGGACCGCCAGCCGCGGCGAACACCCGCTCCAGCTCGGCGATGAGCCGCTGGGCAGTAATCGAGCGCTCCACGATGTTCAGCAGCGATTCTCGGGTGTGCTCGTCGAGCATCGAGGCGATCTTGACCGCTTTGCCGTCGATGGTGGAATCGAACTGGAAATCCAGCGCCCACACCACCTTGGGCGCGTCTGCCTCGACCTGCGGGGCGGTGCAGGCCCCGCAGCGTTTACGCGGGCTGTGCACCCGGCGCTGCAGCCCCTCCTGCTTCCACAGCCGGTGCACCTTCTTCTTGTTCACCTCACGGTGTTCGTCGTGGCGCAGGGCCGCCCAGGCGCGGCGAAACCCATGGCAGGGGTGTTTGGCGGAATAGTCCCGCAGCCAGGCCCGTAGCGGCGCGTCAGGGTCAGCCGGGGTAGCCGCCAGCGGGGTGCGGCGATAGGTGGAGCGGGCCAGCCCGACCGCCTTGCACGCCAGCCGTTCTGACATGCCCAGCACGTCTTTGAGCATGTCCACAGCGCGGCGTTTGGCGTCCGGGCTCAGAATTTTCCCTTGGCGACCTCCCGCAGGGCGTCTTTTTCCAGCTCGGCCTCGGCCAGCAGCCGCTTGAGGCGGGTGTTCTGTTCCCGTAGCTCTTTGAGTTCTTTGGCCGCGTCCACGTCCATGCCGCCATAGCTGCGCCGCCAGTTGTACAGCGTGGCCGGCGACACCTCCAACTCGGCCGCGATCTCTTCGTTGGTCTTGCCCGCCGCAGCGAGCTCATCAGCGCGGCGCAGCTTACGCACCACGTCCTCAGCGGAATGCTTCTTCCGGCCAGCCATGTTCTTCATCGTCCCTTCCAGCCCCCGTTCGGGGCCACAGGACTCTAAAACAAGGCGGACTCATTCACCGGGGACATGCCAGGGCATGGCCGCGAAAACACTTGAAATGTAATACGGCCATGTATTACATTTAGGTGTGTTGGTCGACTGGTCCAGACGCGGTGACTACATCGCCAAGCATGGAGTCACACCTGAGCAGGCCGACGAGGCGCTAA
>NZ_JBMIOP010000061.1:0-4217 GCF_049197365.1 Mycobacterium sp. THU-M104 | reverse complement strand
AGTAGCGCTGAGCACAGTCTCGACGCCGCCAGCGCAGACTCGGCACCAGCGGCGTCTGGGAACAACCCCCGACGAACTTACGGGCGAGACCACTAGGTCGACGGAGCGCAGACCCGCAACCCGCGTCGGTGCAGGTCACCTGAGGCTCGGATCGTCGGCCAGCGACGGGGTCCGAGCCAGAACCACCGAGAATCTAGTACGAGGCGTACCACCACTTTTGCCGTCACTTTGCCGTCAACTCCCGCGGATCGGGGCGAACAGCGGCGGACTGTCACGGATGCGCATCCGCAGGTCGCGGACATGCAGGAATAAATGCGAAACCGGCCGAACTGGGCTTCAATCGCCGTGTAAGCGAGCGGTCATCGGCTCAATCCCGATAGGGGGCTCCACGCCTCAGGCCGATCGGCCGGTTTTGCGCTGCCTGCGCTGCGCGGCGAAGAACTCGGACCAGGACGTCACGTCCGGGAACTGCTTGAGCAACGCGCGCCGTTGGCGTTCGGTCATCCCGCCCCAGACACCGAAATCCATATCGTTGTCCAGCGCGTGGGCGAGGCACTCGGTGACGACGGGACAATGCCGGCAGATGGCGGCGGCCTTCTTTTGCGCTTTCCCGCGAACGAACAACTCGTCGGGGTCGGCGGAGCGACATCGCGCCTTCGACACCCACGCGAAGCGGGCTCCGTCCAAACTGTCGATATCGATGTTGTGTTTCACTACGTCGATCACTCCTGTGCGGGGATGACAACTTGGGTCGTCGGTTTTTCTGCCGGTGCCCGCCCCCGGTGACGACTATTGCGGAGCGGTTCGGCGGTGTCTGTCCGCCAAACAACGGGTGCGCGGGGTGAATTTCAGGTCCCCCGATCGGAGAAAACGACGGCGATCGCCGTGCGACACTACGAGCCATGGCCGACCAAGCAGCGACTGACAAAGTGCGCGTGGTCGTGGGCGAAGACCACCCGTTGTTCCGTGACGGGCTGGTGCGTGCGCTGACGTCGAGCGGCGTCGTGGCCGTGGTCGCCGAAGCCGGTGACGGCGAAGCCGCCCTGGCCCTGATCAAAAGGCACGTGCCGCACGTCGCGCTGCTGGATTACCGCATGCCCGGAATGGACGGCGCCGAGATCGCGGCCGCGGTCAGGCGTGACGAGTTGCCGACAAGGGTGTTGCTGTTGTCGGCGCACGACGAGTCGACGATAGCCTTCCACGCCCTGACGGAAGGCGCCGCGGGATTCCTGCCCAAGGAATCGACGAAGGCCGATATCGTGCAGGGCGTGCTCGACTGCGCCAATGGCCTAAGAAGTCGTGCCGGCGGCCCTCGCAGGCCGACCTGGCCGGAGAGATCCGGCGCCGCGGCGAAGCCCAGACACCGGCGCTCAGCGTGCGCGAGGGAGAGGTACTGAATTTCATCGCCCAGGGTCTCAGCATCCCCGCGATCGCTGCCGAGCTGTACCTGGCTCCGTCCACGGTCAAGACCCACGTGCAGCGGTTGTACGAGAAACTCGGCGTCGGTGATCGCGCAGCGGCCGTCGCCGCGGCGATGCGGCGCGGGCTGCTCGAATAATGGACCGCTCGCTGGCTCGACTGGTCGACTTCGTTGCGGCCGAACCCGTCCGCCTGTCGGCGTTCCTGCGCCTGCCGCTGATCGGCCTCATCGTCCTGCTGGTCTCGGTGTGGGAGGTCGAACACTGGCTGCCGCTGGCCTACGCGCTGATCCTGGGCGTCTACAGCATCGCCGCGCTGGTGTGGGTGGTGGTGGTGCTGTGCGGCCCGGTGCCGCCGTGGGCCGGCTGGGCGTCGACGGGCATTGACGTACTGACCGTGGTGGCGCTGTGTGTGGTGTCCGGTGGCGCCACGGTGGCATTGCTGCCGGTGTTTTTCCTGCTGCCCATTTCAGTGGCGTTTCAAGGCCGTCCGGCGCTCACGGCCGCCGCCGGAATCGCCACGGCCGTCGGCTATCTCGGTGTATGGATCGTCTACTCCAAGCGCGACGACACGGTCGAACTGCCGAGCGTCGTGTACACCCATTTCGGACTGCTGCTGTGGTTGGCGGCCGCGATGACCGCCCTGTGTTACTTCCTGACGCGCGCCGCGGCGCGCGTGGCCACCCTGCTCGACATGCGCCGCACGCTGGTCTCGGAGTCGATGCGCGCCGATCAGCGCCACTCGCGGGAACTGGCGGAGCAACTCCACGACGGACCGCTGCAGGACCTGCTGGCGGCCCGGCTGGAACTCGACGAAGTCCGCGAACGTCATCAGGATCCGGCGCTGGACGCTGTCTACCAGGCGGTCAAGGACACGGCAACCCGGCTGCGCGGCGCCGTCACTGCACTTCATCCCCAGGTGCTCACCGAGGTGGGCCGGACCGCCGCGCTGCGCGAGCTGATCTGCGACTACGAGCGCCGCGGCAGCTTCGTCATCGAAGCCGACCTCGACGAGGTCGGCCGGCCGCCGTCCCAGTCCCTGTTGTACCGGGCGGCCCGCGAACTGCTCGCCAACGCACACAAGCATGCGCAGGCGAGCACGTGCGGGTCCGCCTCACCCGGACGGCCGACACCATGACGCTGAGCGTCGTCGACGACGGAACCGGGTTCGATCCGGCCATCCTGAATCGATGTGTCGCCGCAGGGCACATAGGACTCGCCTCGCTGACGGTCCGCGTCGACGCAATGGGCGGATCCATGAAGCTCACATCGGCGGTCGGCGGCGGCACGCGGGCATCGGTGACCACGCCCGTCGGTGTCGAGTGAACGCGGTGGGCGACTACGCCATCGGGGCAGCCAGCGCCTTGATCGCTTGCATCTCGTTGTCCTGGAAGGGCTTGCCGTCCGGGCCCAGCAGGTCGTGGAACCACACTCTGGGCACCGCTCGGTAGGGATGGTCCCAGGAGTCCCAGGGGAAGTAGGTCTGGGTTTTGCCGGCGACCAGGCCCCAGTTGTAGGCGCCGACGTTGTGGCGCTTGGCCACCGGCAGGATGCTCTGGATGGTGCTGCCCTGGGGTCGTGCCATGTATTCGGTGCACAGGATCGGTCGCCCCTGCGGGGCGAGTTCGGCGATACGGTTCTCGAACGCCGCCGGCCCGGCATAGGAGTGAAAGGTGATCACGTCGGAGTTGTCGAGTTGGATACCGGCAATCGCACTGCGGTTCCGGTCGGACCAGTTGCCGTGCCAGACCCCGCTCGTCAACGGCTGGCTGGGGTTGACCGCCCGCGCCCAACCGAACACCTGCGGGAGTAGGTCGGCGACACGCTCCAGTTTGTCCTTCCGCTCGACCGAGCGGTACACGCGCGCGGGGTTGTCGGGCTCGTTCCACAGGTCCCAGCCCAGAATACGATCGTCGTTGCGGAACCGGCCCAACACGCCGGTGACGTAGTCGTAGAGCACCCGCGTGTAGCGCCGGTCACCGAGCCGTTCGGCGCCCGGGCCCTGCACCCACCCCGAATTGTGGATCCCCGGCCGCGGCGCGCGCTGCCGGCCCAGCTTGGGGTGCGGGTCCCAGCAGGAGTCGAACAACACGAACAGGGGTTTGATTTTGTGACGCGCCGCGATCGCGACGAACTGCGCCAGCCGGCCCTGAAATCCCCGGGCATCCTGCGCCCAGAGCTGATCGTGCAGAAAAACCCGCACCGTGTTGAGTCCGCCGGCACGCGCCCAGCCCAGTTCGGTGTCGATGCGCCACGGGTCGTAGCTGCCCGGCTGAAACATCTCCAGCTGGTTGATGGCGTTCGACGGGATGAAGTTGGCCCCGACGAGCCAGCCCTGCGCCTGATACCACCGATCGGCCCGGTCCGGTGACCATCGGCCTGCATCCGCGGAGGCTCGGGGCACCCGGCTCACCGTAGTCCCTGCGGCCAGAAGCAACGGCAACTTCAGGACTTCGCGGCGGCGCACGTTGGGCACCATAGGTTCATTACGCGCCGTGTTCGGCCGCGCTTACCAAATCGCGACGGTATGTCGTGAGAATCGTTATCTTTTTGTCACCTGGGGCGGAAAGCCCGTATCCGGGCGGCCGGGTACTCATCGCGGTCGGTCTTGAATGCCTTTGTATAAGGCCGCTTTCGCGACTCGGCAACCGGCAACCCCGGCCCCTCATACCAATACTTTTGGCCGGCAACCGGGTTCAGCGTGCTTTTGTTGAACACGCGGACGCCGTCGAGGACCATCTGCCCAACCTTGAGCCATGAGGCCCAGGCCACGGTAGGGCGCCCCTCTGAGGGCTCTAG
>NZ_JBMIOP010000059.1:0-4064 GCF_049197365.1 Mycobacterium sp. THU-M104 | reverse complement strand
CGATTGGCCAAGGCGAAGTAGTGCAAGCCTCCACGCGCTCACTATGCGTGAGGCACCAGCTACCGCTTCGCGCTCACTTTTACGTGAGGCACCTCGGGTTTCACTGCGGGCCAGGTGCCGCCAGGTTCAGGATCCGTGCCGCATCGTGGGCCATTTCGCCCACGATGTCAGCAGCCGGGCGCACGGTGTCGATACGGCCGATCGTCTCGCCGACCAGCACGGTGACGACGTCGAAATCCTCCGTCTCGAGCGCCTCCTGGAAGGTGCTCACCATCTCCGGTAGTCGCTCCAGTAGTTGCGCTTCGTTGCCGTGCCACGCCTCGACAAACGCGTTGGAGACCAACCGCGAATCATATCCAGCTGGCCAATCTTTCTGGCGCACAATGTCATAAACACGCGTACGGATGGTTTCGTCGCCGCTTGCGGCCATGCCACGGCGGTGGGCTCGGGGCGACACCAATGCCTCGGTGACCGCCCAGAACCGGGTGCCGACCAGGACGCCGTCGGCACCGAGCGCCAGCGCCGCCGCCAACCCGCGGCCGTCGGCGACACCTCCGGCAGCCACTACCGGCGTCGCGGGGGAGCGCTCAGCTGCCAGGTCCACGACGTCGGGCACCAGCGTGAACGTCGAGCGCGCGTTTTTTCCGTGCCCGCCCGCCTCGCCGCCCTGGGCCACGAGGACGTCCGCGCCGACGTCCAGGGCCCGGCGGGCCTGCTCGAGGTCCTGCACCTGGGCGGTGAGCGATACGCCGGCAGCGCGGATGCGGGCGGCGAACGGCATCGGGTCTCCGAAGGACAGCATGATGGTCGCCGGTTGTGTCTCCAGCGCCATGTCGAGCACCCCGGGATCGCGGGCCAAGCTCCAGGTGATGAACCCGTATCCCACGCGCGCACCGCCGGTCTGGCCGATCTCGGTTCGCAGCCAGTCGGACTCGCCATACCCCCCGCCCACCATGCCCAGCCCGCCCGCCCCGGTCACCGCGGCGGCAAGCCGTCCCCCGGAGACCCGGGCCATCGGCGCCAGCAGAATGGGATGTTCGATGTCGAAGAACCGGGTGAGCCGTGTACGCAGCGGCATGAAGATCTCCTCTCTCGGGACGACCCGTACAACCGCCGAAAGGCCCCAGGCAATCTGTCGCCGTCGTCAGGTCGGCAGGGCGAGCCCTCAGGCTCCGAACCTACCGGTGAGCTGGGCCTGCGTGACGGCGGCACCCGCTATCGTCTGAGCCGCCCGCAGCCCGCCCACATCGCCGGTCAGATCATGGCTGGCGGGCAGCTGGTACAACGTGAACCTGTAGTGATGCACCCCGCTGCCCGACGGCGGGCACGGCCCCGTGTACCCGGTGCGGCCGCCCGAATTCGGCAGGCTGGACGCACCGTCGGGGGTCTGGCCTGCAGCCGTGGCACCCGTTCCAGGCGGGATGCCGACCACGATCCAGTGGATGTAGGTGCCGCCGACGGCGTCGGGGTCGTCGACCACCAGGGCCGCCCCCAGCGGCGCCGACCATGTCAACGGGGGCGCGGTGTCGGCGCCTTTGCAGGTGTACCGGACGGGGATCGGCGCGCCGTCGGCGAAGGCGGGACTGCTGATCGTCACCGGGCCGGCTTCGGGGGCCTGCGGCACGGTCCGGGCGACCGTCGTCAACTCAGGGGTCGCGGGGGCCGTCATCCTGCTGCCGCCGTGGCCGCCGCAGCCGGCCTGCGCCAGCACGAGGACCAACCCGGCGCCGGCGAGCGCGATGCGCCGTGCGGTGGCGACCTGCGGGGACGTCATAGGGAGAGTGTCGCCGACCGCGGTCGCCGAATAAAGGCCTCAACCGAAGCGGGCATCTTGACACGAGGCAACAGGGGCCTTTCCCGGCCTGAACACGGCTACGCGCCGACCTTCTTCACCTGCCCACACGTGCGGCACCGACAACACACCTGCGCGATTCGGTGTCTGCAGCCGTCACCGCTGCAACCATTGGGCATGCAACCATTGGGCACACCCGGACTGCACCGCCGCGGTGACGTGCTGCGCCAGGGCGCAGCCTCGGTTCGGGTCGACCGCGCGATCGCGGTTTTGCGACCGCCGGACCAGCCCAGGAGCCGGCAAGCCGGGGAGACCCCCGGAAAAGCTTTGTGCACCAGGACTTATCAACACATCACCCGTCGACACCGGCGGCCGGGGGCCTGTTTCGGGCCTCGGGGGGACACCACGCGGGCGGCCGGCGCCGGGCAGGCAGAGGAGTATTTCGGCCCCTGATTGAACGGCGGTTGCCAGGGATAGACTCGGGTGCAACGGAACCCCAAGAGGAGCGTAACCCCATGGCCATCATCGACACGGACACCGAGGTCCGGGCACCGTTCGGCGACGATGTCGCCGCCACCCAGCGATACATCGACGGCCCGCGTTTCACCGGCATCACGCGCCTCTACACGGCCCGTCAGGTTGCCGAGCAACGCGGCACCATCCCCCTCGACTACCCTGTGGCACGGGAGGCGGCGGCGGCCTTCTACGAGCGGTTGCGGGAGCTGTTCGCGGCGAAGAAGAGCATCACGACCTTCGGCCCCTACTCACCCGGCCAGGCCGTGGCCATTAAGCGGATGGGTATCGAAGGCATCTACCTCGGTGGCTGGGCGACCTCCGCCAAGGGCTCCACCACCGAGGACCCCGGACCCGACCTCGCCAGCTACCCGCTGAGCCAGGTTCCCGACGACGCCGCGGTACTGGTGCGCGCCCTGCTTGCCGCTGACCGCAACCAGCAGTATCAGCGGCTGCACATGAGTGAGCGCCAGCGCGCCGCGGCCCCTGCGTACGACTATCGGCCGTTCATCATCGCCGACGCCGACACCGGCCACGGCGGTGACCCGCACGTGCGCAACCTGATCCGCCGTTTCGTCGAGATCGGTGTGCCGGGCTACCACATCGAAGACCAGCGGCCCGGCACCAAGAAGTGCGGGCATCAGGGCGGCAAGGTTCTGGTGCCGTCGGACGAGCAGATCAAGCGCCTCAACGCCGCCCGGTTCCAGCTCGACATCATGCGGGTGCCCGGAATCATCGTGGCGCGTACCGACGCCGAGGCGGCCACCTTGATCGACAGCCGCGCCGACGAGCGTGACCAGCCGTTCCTCCTGGGCGCCACCAACCTGAACATTCCCTCCTACAAGGCCTGCTTCCTGGCGCTGGTCCGGCGTTTCTACGAGCTGGGCGTCAAGGACCTCAACGGGCACCTCCTGTACGCGCTTTCGGACTCTGAGTACGCCGGCGCCTCGGCCTGGCTGGAGCGCCAGGGTATCCAGGGCCTGGTGTCTGACGCCGTCAACGCCTGGCGGGAGAACAGCGAAACCTCGATCGAAGATCTCTTCGACCAGGTGGAGTCCCGATTCGTGGCCGCCTGGGAGGACGACGCCGGACTGATGACCTACGGTGAGGCCGTCTCGGAGGTTCTCCAGTTCGGCGAGAGCGAGGGCGAGCTGGTCGACATGAGCCCCGAAGCGTGGCGCCGTTTCGCCCAGCGTGCGTCGCTGTACACCGCCCGCGAGAAGGCCAGAGAATTGGGCGCCGACCCCGGTTGGGACTGCGAGTTGGCCAAGACGCCCGAGGGCTACTACCAGATCCGGGGCGGCATTCCGTATGCGATCGCCAAGTCTCTTGCTGCGGCACCGTTCGCAGACATCCTCTGGATGGAGACGAAGACGGCGGACCTGGCCGACGCCCGCGAGTTCGCCGAGGCCATTCATGCCCGGTTCCCGGAGAAGATGCTCGCCTACAACCTGTCTCCGTCGTTCAACTGGGACACCACCGGCATGACCGACGAGGAGATGCGGCGCTTCCCCGAGGAACTCGGCGAGATGGGCTTCGTCTTCAACTTCATCACCTATGGGGGACACCAGATCGACGGCGTCGCCGCCGAGGAATTCGCGACCGCGCTGCGGCAGGATGGCATGCTGGCACTGGCTCGTCTGCAACGCAAGATGCGGTTGGTGGAGTCGCCGTATCGCACGCCGCAGACGTTGGTCGGCGGGCCGCGCAGCGACGCGGCGCTGGCCGCCTCCTCCGGGCGCACCGCGACCACCAAGGC
>NZ_JBMIOP010000054.1:0-33004 GCF_049197365.1 Mycobacterium sp. THU-M104 | reverse complement strand
TGTGCTCAGCGCTACTTTTTTCGCGTTTCGGCGCTGCCACCGCAGTCTCGACACCCCAGCGAACGGGCCCGACGGATTAACGGGCAAGACCACTTAGTCATGGACTTAGTTTAGGCCGTCGTGTTGGAAGGGGTTGTGAGCATCAGCAGGCGGCGCGAGCGGCGCAGAAGTCAGATTTGATCGGCCGATTCGAGCGGCGGAAACGCAGAATTCTCGGCCAGTCACGCCGAGGCCTACAGCGGTGAAGGCGCGTCGAGTCCGGGCGCCAAGTCCAGTTCCCGCAGTGACGGCAGCCCACCACCACCACCAGCGGCACCGTCATCGCGGTGGCCGTGAGCGTGGCGGACAGGATCACCAGTGCCGGGCCGCGGCTCGTGGGACTCATGGATATCGCGGCTGAATGTAACCCGAACCAGCGGCCCGGAACACCGACTGTGCGGGCCGTTCAGCCGCTGCGCACCGGCTGAGGGCACGATGTTCATGTGCTCGTCCACCCTCGCACCGGCCGGCCGTTCAGCTCTCCGGTCGCTCCCGGCACCGGATGGCCCGCCGATCCGGCGACTCCGCAGACCCCGGTCGCCGTGAGCGCCGCGCAGGTGATCGCGCTGGCGGCCGGCGCCGACTCGATACCCCGCCTCGACGGGCTGATCAGCGTGTGCCGGGCCTGCCCGCGGCTGGTGGGCTGGCGCGAGGACGTCGCCGTCGCCAAACGCCGGGCGTTCGCCGACCAGCCGTACTGGGGACGACCGGTTCCGGGCTGGGGTTCGGAGCGGCCCCGGCTGTTGATCATGGGGCTGGCGCCTGCCGCGCACGGTGCCAACCGCACGGGGCGGATGTTCACCGGCGATCGGTCGGGCGATCAGCTGTACGCGGCCCTGTACCGGGCCGGCCTGGTGAACCAGCCAACCAGTGTGGACGCCGCGGACGGGTTGCGGACCAAGCACATTCGCGTCGTCGCGCCGGTGCGTTGCGCGCCCCCGGTCAACGCTCCCACCCCGGCGGAGCGGGACAGCTGCCGGCCGTGGCTGGAGGCCGAATGGCGGCTGGTGGCCGCCCACGTCCGGGTGATCGTGGCCCTGGGCGGGTTCGGCTGGCAGGCCGCGCTACGGCTGCCGGCCGCTGCCGGGCTGCCCAAGCCGAGGTTCGGGCACGGTGTCGTCGCGGAGCTCAACGCGGGTGTGCGGCTGCTCGGCTGCTACCACCCGAGCCAGCAGAACATGTTCACCGGTAGGTTGACGACGGCGATGCTCGACGACCTCCTTACCGAGGCACGAAAACTGGCAGGAATCTCGTGACTCTGCGTTGGCGGGATAACGGCGGCGTGTTGACGCGCCCTGCGACCCCGGCCTGCGCCCGCGCGGGCGGGCGATGGACGTGCGGGGCTCGGTGCTGAGCGGGGAACGTTCGCGGCGCGGGAAGCGTTGAGGCCATCGTGCGTCTATCCGTCCTCGACCTCGTCCCGGTGCGCACCGACCAGACGACCCGGGACGCGCTGGCCGCCACTGTGGGGCTGGCGCAAACCGCGGACCGGCTGGGGTTCACCCGCTACTGGGTCGCCGAACACCACAACATGCGGTCCGTCGGTGCCACCAGTCCGCCCGTCCTGATCGCCTACCTGGCCGCGCAGACCACCCGGCTGCGGCTGGGGTCGGGTGGGGTGATGCTGCCCAACCACGCGCCGCTGACCGTCGCCGAGCAGTTCGCGCTGCTGGAAGCCGCGGCTCCGGGCCGCATCGACCTCGGCATCGGCCGGGCGCCCGGCTCCGACCCGGTGACCTCGTATGCCCTGCGCGGTACCCGCGACGACCGTGACATCGAGAACTTCCCCGACTACCTCGACGACGTGGCTGCGCTGATGAGCAAGACCGGGGTGCGGGTGCCGCTGCGTTCCGGGGACTACATCCTCAGGGCCACCCCGGCCGCCGTGACAGAACCGCGCCTGTGGCTGCTGGGCTCGTCGATGTACTCGGCGCAGCTGGCCGCGGCCAAGGGGCTGCCGTATGTGTTCGCCCACCACTTCTCCGGCCGGGGCACCGAGGAGGCGTTGCAGACCTACCGTTGCGGGTTCCGGCCCAGTGACGTGGCCGCCGAGCCCGTGACGTTTCTGACCGTGAACGCCGCGGTGGCCGAAACCCATTCCGAGGCAACAGCGTTGATCCTGCCCAACCTGCAGGTGATGGCGCGGCTGCGGACCGGCCAGGCGCTGGGGCCGGTACCCCTCGTCGAAGAGGCCCTGGCCGCGGAGCTGACGCCGGAGCAGCAGCGCATCGTCGACAGCGGGCTGCGACGCGCAGTGGTCGGTGCGCCCGCGGAGGCCGCTGAGCAGCTGCGGACGCTGGCCGGAAAATTCGGCGTCGACGAGGTGATGGTCAATCCGGTCGCCTCGGCCCGCCACGCCACCGCTCCGGCCACCGCACCCGCGCGGGTGGCGACGCTGGAGCTGCTGGCCAAAGAGCTTTTCTAGGACTCCGCCGGCTGCCGTACCTCGTGGCCGGCCGGGGCGTGGTCGGCGATCCACTGCTGCAGTCCGTCGGCCGGCAGCGGCGGACTGTGCACGAAGCCCTGCGTGATCGTGCAACCGTAGCGCCGCAGCGCATCCAGCGTGACCTCGTCTTCGACTCCCTCGGCGACGAGGTCGGCGCCTAGGCTGTCGGCCAGGGCCACTGTGGACCGCACGATCGCCACCGATCGCGGGTCGTGGGACAGGCGCGCCACGAACACCCGGTCGAGTTTGAGCTCGTCGACCGTGACGTCCTGCAGGCGCGCCAGCGACGACCATCCGGTGCCGTAGTCGTCCAGCGAGATGCGAATGCCCAGGCGTTGCAGCGAGGCGACGGTGTGGCGCGATTGCACGGAGTCGATCAGGGTGCTCTCGGTGATCTCGATGACCAGGGCGTCGGCGGGCACGCCGTAGGCCCGCAGCAGTCGTTCGACCGTGCCGACCAGGTCCAGGTCGAGCAGGTTCGTGGTGGACAGGTTGACCGCGACCGCCAGCGCGAGGCCCTGCGCGCGCCAGGACCGCATCTGGCCGAGGACGAGGTTCAGCGTGCGGTCGGCGACCTTGCGCATCAGCCCGGCGCGTTCGGCCGCCGGTACGAATTCGGCCGCCAGCAGCAGACCGCGGTTGGGATGCTGCCAGCGCAGCAGCGCCTCGACGCTGTGCACGCTGCCGTCGAGGTTGATCTTGGGCTGGTAGTGACACGACAGTTCGTCACCGTCGTTCAGCGCGGCGCACAGTTCCTCGACGAAGGTGGGGTCGTCCCGGTGTTGCGCGAACGTCGTTTCGTAGACGGCGATCTTGCTGACGGCCGACCTGGCGTGGGGGAGCGCCGCCTCCGCGAGGTTGAGCAGCGACTCGGCATTCTCGCAGTGGTCGGGGCTCAGCGCGACGGCGATGCAAGCGTCGATCCCCACGGTGATCGGGTCCAGCGCGAACGGTTCGCTCAAACATTCGAGCAGTCGGCCGGCTTGGGCGCGCGCGCCGATGAGGTCGGTGTCCTGGGCCAACAGTAACGCGAATCGGCTGTCACCCACTCGCGTGAAAAGATCGTCACGACGGATGGTCTTTCCCAGTCGATTCGCGATGCGGCGTACGAGCTCGTCGACGAGCCCGGCGCCGATCGAGTCGTTGATCTGGTGAAACTCGTACAGTTCCAGCACCAACAGAGCGCGGCGCGATACCGCCCTCGTCTCAAGAGCGGGCTGCTGGTCGGAGACCCCGGCCAGGGCGGCGACCAGGGCGCGGCGATTCGGCAGGCCCGTCAATGCGTCGGTCATGGCACGCTTGTGGTCCGCGGCCAGCGCGCTGAGCTGGTGGACTGTCATCGTGAAGCGCGCGGCGACCACGACCAGGGTCGTCACCGCCAGTGCCGTGGCCAGTTGCGACCGGTGACCCAACACGGCCACCAACATCGCTGTGACCGCGCACAACGCGGGCACGACGAGGGAACTGAGCCTGCCCTGCCCGCTCGGGGCCCTCGTTGCTGATCGCGTCCACGCGACCGTCGCCACCAACAGCGACGACGCTGGCCAGCACGCGTCGAGTGCTGTTCCGGCCGGGTATGTACGCGCAGAGGTCTCGAACAGGTACGTCGCGTGCGGCACCGCGGCCAGGGCGAAGCCGGTGATCAGCAGCGCCAAGCGCGGCGCGTTGTTGCGATCCACGACCGGCAGCATGCTCGTCGTCAGCGCCAGCAGCACCAGGTCGCCGTACGGATACACCGTGCCCGCCAGGATGGTCGACGGTTTGCAGTCGGTGGCGCCGTGTGTGTGGCCTGCCAGCAGCACCGTGCCCAGCGCAGCCATCACCAGACCGCAGGTTACGCCGTCGAGTCGGATCGTAACGGGCACGCGCTTGGCGAGCGCCCAGTTCAGTAACAGCAACCCGGCGCAGACCAGGGGGTACAGCGCGAGATAGGTCAAGTCGGCCAGCGAGGGCGATCGGCCATCGGGGACCCAGGCCGCGTGGACGACGTCACCGAGCGCCGACACTGCCAAGCCCACCGCGATCAGCGCCCACGCAGCACGGTCTCTCCTGACACGAACAGCGCGGGCGCCAATCAGCGCGGCCGTCGCCAGGTTCAACGCTGCGTACACCCCACCGAGGACGGCGGCGTCGACGATGCGCGCCCGGTGCAGCGCGTTGAGCACGACGAAGACCACAATGCCCAGCGTCAGCGCACCGATGGCGATCCGGATCGCCGTCGGCGGCCATCGGGTTTTCTCGGCCGCGTTGGTCGACATGTGCTTCGCCCTCGTCGCCACGGGTTCGGGATCGAGAGTCCCCGAAAGCCGTCCGGGTGCCCGGGCGGTGGGCCTGGGGGCGTCGACGGGCGCCACCGTCGCCCCGACGCACTCCGAGGATGCAGGCACCGACGGCAGTTGGTCGGGCACGATGCTGTGGACGCATCGGCCGCCTCGGCGTTTGGCGGCGTACATGGCCAGGTCCGCGTCGCGGAGCAGCTCGTCGACGGTGCAATCCGACGAGTCGGGGGCCACGGTGAACCCGATGCTCGGCCCAACATCCAGCGGAACCCCGTCGATGAGGATCGGCGGGCTGAAGGCGTCCAGGACGCGGTGCGCCGCGGCCTGCGACTCCTCGGCCGAGGCTTCGAGGAGCACCGCGAATTCGTCACCGCCGAGCCGGGCGACGGTGGCCGACTCGTCCACCGCGGACGTGAGCCGCTGGGCGACCCGCACCAGCAGTTCGTCGCCGGCGTGGTGACCCAACGTGTCGTTGACCAACTTGAATTTGTCGAGGTCCAGGCAGACCACGGCGATCGGCGCGTCGGCCGACGGTCGGCGCGCGATCGCCTCGCCCACTCGCTGGTGGAACCGGGCGCGGTTGGCCAGGCCGGTCAGGCTGTCCCGGGACGCTTTCCTGGCCATCTCGGCCAGCAGGCGCTGGTTCTCGACCAGCACGACGAACTGCCGCGCCAGCACGGCGGCGACGAGGGTTCCCATCGCGGCGAACATCGGCCCGTGCTGCATGTGGCCCAGCGCGTGAGCCAGCCCCACCGCGGCGGCCAACAGCAGCGGGAGATACGGCAACCACAACCCGGCGCGGTACGGGGGGTCGCCCTGCGGCATCGGCGCCGGAGGGGCGTGCCGACCGGCCAGCCCCGCCCACGTCACCAACCCCAAACCGGCCACCCGGATCACATCGCCCGCATCGCCGCTGTGATAGGTGCCGATCCCGGCGTGGAACACCATCGCGGTGTCGGCGAGACCGATCGTCCCGATGCCGGCGGGGATCAGGGTGCGGCCGGGCCCGTCGCCGGGGCGGATGCGCGACAACACCATGATCGCCGTCGTCACGAGGATGATGTCGCTGACGAATTCTGTGAGCGTGGCGAGCCGCGAGCCGGTGCCCTCGCGGAGCTGCTTTTCGACGACGAAGACCCAGGAGATCACGAACAGCGACGTCGCCACGACGAGGCCGTCCAGCACCATCCGTGGGGGGTTGTGGCGGGCCACGGGGGAGAACGCCACCATCGCCGCCATGGCCCCGATCGGATACAACAGAAGCGCCACCACGGCCACCGGGGGACGGTTCGCGGGGTCGAGATTCGGCTGCATGTCGTAGATCACCCATATGGCCTCTCCCAGCGCCCACCCGAGCAGAGCGGTCATCAGCGCCAGCCACCCGAATCGTGAGCGGCCTGCCGCGAAGCGGGCCGCGTTGGCGGCGCACCCTGCCGCGCACAACAACGACGCCACCGTGACGATCTCGTTGACCGGCCGAGTTCCCGCCGGGCCCTGCCATCCCCACAACCATGAGGCCGCCAGCGTCGCCTCCGCACCGCCGAAAGATGCGACGAGAATCCAGCCGACCCGCGCAGACAACGCCAGGCGCACCCACGGGCCGTCCGTCGAGGGTTTCATTGCTGCGTCACCTCACTTCGCACTGCACGGCGAGCCTTGGTGGCGCGCCACGGCGCGGTATGAAACACGCGTATAAAAGCATCTGTGTGTCAAACAATAGAGCGTCGCGGCGGTCCCATCGGCCGTTTCGTTGCTATTGCCTGGTCAGAACGAAGACTGCCTGGTCAGAACGAAAACCTGGGTCTGGTGCGAGGTCCGGTTCCGAGGGCCGCGGCAGCGGTCGTCATGGTTGGCGCCGACGACGCCGTGCAGCCGCCTACGCCCACTGCAATCCACCTCGGCGGGTGTTCACCACTGATAACTGTTCACCACTAATGGCAATGGGGTACAACCGATTTCGTACTGCGACGCGTGCGTCAGGTCGTGATGGCTCGCGGAGTGGTGGTCGTGTCGCGGTCGGCGGCGACGATCTGGTACGAGCCGCCGTCGCGCGTCGCGTGGGAGGGACGAGGCCGTGCAAGCGCGGGTAAGAGGACGTCGATACGCCGTCCGGACGACGCGCGCATGCCTCAGTCCTGCCGGCTCGCCTCGATGCGGGCGAGGGCCTCCCGCAGGATCTGGCCGGTGGTTTCCCGGTCGGGGTCGCGGCGCAGCAGCATCCCCTTGGCAACCGAGAGCTTGTCGCCGTCGCGGCGGGGCAGCACGTGCAGGTGGATGTGGAACACGCTCTGGAAGGCGGCGCGGCCGTCGTTGATCGCCATGTTGGTCGCGTCGGCCAATTCGGTGGCGCGCGCCGCGCGGGCGATCCGCTGGCCGAGGGTGGCCATCCCGGCCAACGTCTCCGGCGGGGTGTCGGTGAGGTCGACGCTGTGGCGTTTGGGCAGCACCAGCGTGTGGCCGCGGGTGACCGGGCGAATGTCGAGGATCGCCAGGTAGTCGTCGTCTTCGTGGATCCGGATGGCCGGGGCCCCGGCGGCGACGATGGCACAGAACACGCAGGACATGTCGCCCACGGTACTGGCCGGCTCAGGTGCGCAGCGCGCCGGCGATGGCGTCGATGGCGCGGTCCAGGATCGTGCGGGTGGTCGCGAAGTTCAGCCGGGCGAATCCGGAGGCCACCGAGGGGCCGAACGGGATGCCGGGGGACAACGCCACTTTGGCCCCGGCGAGCAGGTACTCCGCCGGCTCGGCCGCCAGGCCCAGTGCGCGGAAATCCACCCACGAGAGGTAGGTGCCCTCCGGGGCGGTGACCGTCACCCCGGGCACCCGCTCCGGCAGCGTCCGCGCCAGATGGTCGCGGTTGGCCCGCAGATAGGGCAGCAGCTCGTCCAGCCACGGCGCCGCATCCCGGTATGCGGCGATGTTCGCGCGGATGCCGACTGTCGAGGCGCCCATCTTGTGCAGCATGTTGACCCGGTGCCAGTCGTCGGCGTCGCGGGGATTGGACAGGATCGCCTGCGCACACATCAGTCCGGGCAGGTTCCATCCCTTGGAGGCTGATGCCAGTGTGACCACGCTCGCCGCGGCCGCCTCCGACACCGAGGCCGCGGGAACGTGGCGTCGACCGTAGACGAGGGGCCCCCAGATCTCGTCGGCGATCACCCGGGCGCCGTGCGCCGCCGCGATGTCGACGACCGCCCGCAGCTCGTCTTCGGTGTACGCCGTGCCGAGCGGGTTGTTCGGATTGCACAGGATCACCGATCCGGCACCGCGGACGAACGCGGTCTCGAGCGCCTCCAGATCCGGTAGGTACCGCCCCGAATCCTGGCGCACCATCGAGATTTCGATCCGCTGGCGTCCGGTGACCTGCAGGACGTCGAAGAACGGCATGTAGGCAGGCACGGGTAGCACCACCGGGCTCTCGGGCCGGGTGAGGAACTTGACGACGACCTCCATCCCCTTGAGGACGTCGGGGACGACGCGCACCCAGTCGGGCTGTACCTGCCAGCCGTAACGCTGCCGGCACCAGTCGGCGGTCGCCCGCGGCAACGCGTCCTCGGTGAACGGGGGGTAGCCGAACTCCTCGTTCTCCACGCAGCGCCGCACCCCGTCGCGCACGGCGGGTGCCGTGGGATAGTCCATCTCGGCCACCCACAGTGGCAGCACGTCGGGCGCGAAATAATTCCACTTGATCGTGTTGCGGCGTCGGAGTTGTTCCTCGGTCAACGAGTCGAACGTTTGATCCTGCATGGGCCGAATATGCACCACGCCGCCGCGCCCGGCGCCGCCGGCGTCTCGGATCGGCCCGATATGCTGCCACGATGGACGCCCGTGAGCTCGCCTTCGCCGGCGCGGCCGCTCAGGCGCGGATGCTGGCCGACGGCGCTTTGACCGCCCCGGAACTGCTCGAGGTCTACCTCGACCGGATCGCGCGCCTGGACAGCGAATTACGCTGCTACCGCGTGGTGCTGGCCGACAGTGCGCGTGACGAGGCGGCCGTGGCGCAGCAGCGGCTCGACGCCGGTGAGCGGCTGCCGCTGTTGGGGGTGCCGATCGCGGTCAAGGACGATGTCGACGTCGCCGGGGAGGTGACGGCCTACGGCAGCGGCGCCCACGGCCCCGCCGTGACGAGCGACGCGAAGATGGTCCGTCGCCTGCGCGCCGCCGGGGCGGTCATCCTCGGCAAGACGAATGTGCCCGAGCTGATGATGTTTCCCTACACCGAGTCGCTGACCTTCGGGGCCACGCGCAACCCGTGGGACCTCACGCGCACGCCCGGTGGCAGCAGCGGCGGCAGCGCGGCGGCGGTGGCCGCCGGACTGGCCCCGCTGGCGACGGGATCCGACGGCGGCGGCTCCATCCGCATCCCGGCGATCTGGTGCGGCCTGTTCGGTCTCAAACCGCAGCGGGACCGGATCTCCCTGGAGCCGCACGGCAACGCGTGGTACGGGCTGAGCGTCAACGGCCCGCTGGCCCGCTCGGTGCTGGACGCGGCCGTGTTCCTCGAGTCGACGGCCACCGGGTCCGCGGTGCCCGGGCCTGCGGAGCCCGGTGCCGAGGGGGAATTCGTGGCCGCGGCGGGGCGCCACCCAGGCAGGCTGCGAATCGCCTTGAGCACCAAGGTCCCGACGCCGCTGCCCGTGCGGGTCGGGAAGGCCCAGCTGGCGGCGGTCGAGGAGGCCGGCGCGCTGCTGCGCGAGCTCGGTCACGAGGTGATCTACGCCGACCCGGAGTACCCGCCCGTGGCCATCCTGGCGAACTACCTGCCGCGCTACCTGCGCGGCATCAGCGACGACGCGGACGCACTGGCCCACCCGGAGCGCATGGAGGCCCGCACCCGCACCATCGCGCGCCTGGGGTCGCATTTCTCCGACCGGCGGATGGCCGCCCTGCTCGCCGCGGAACCGGCACTGAGCGCCCGGATCCAGTCGATCTTCGACGACGTGGACGTCGTCGTCACACCGGGCAACGCGGCGGGCCCGTCGCGCATCGGCGCCTACCAGCACCGGGGCGCCGTGTCGACGCTGCTGCTGGTGGCGCAGCGGGTCCCCTACCAGCAGATCTGGAACCTGACCGGGCAGCCCGTCGCGGTCGTGCCGTGGGACTTCGACGGCGACCGGCTGCCACTCGCGGTGCAGCTCATCGGCCGGCCGTACGACGAGTCCACGCTGTTGTCGTTGTCCGCGCAGATCGAGGCGGCACGGCCGTGGGCCCACCGCCGGCCGCCGCTGTCATGACGGCGCGGCCCGATGGCGCCGACCCGCTTCGCCCGGCTGCGCCGCGCTCGCGATCGACGCGACAGAGCGCCACGCGGTCAGCTTGACGTCCGGCCGCACGGCATGCGCCGGGCTGGTCGACGGCAGCCGTTCGCAATGCACGTGTTGCGCGGGGGGCGCCAGCCTGCGGTGCAGCGCGGCGGCCTTCGCGCCGTTGAAGTACACCCGCATGATCCGCGGGTGCTCGGCGAAGAATCCGCCGAAGTCGTTGACCACCAAGCTTTTCGACTCGATCGACGAGTCCGCGCTGCCCACGCGACGGCACGCGTGCAGCACGTCCCACAGGGCGACCCCATGGGACCGCAGCGCCGCGAGCCGCGCGTCGTACGACGCCGTCGCATCGAAGCCGAAAAGTCGACTCATGATCGGCCAGAACGCATTTCGTGGGTTGGCGTAGTACTGGCCCGCCGCCAGCGACAGCGCACTCGGGAACGAGCCCAGGATCACCACCGTGGCACGGTCGTCGGCGACCGGGGGCAATCCTTGCAGAAGTGGCGAGGTCATTGTGGACTGTATCTTTGTCGATAGCAGATCTTTGTCCATAACAGCCGCCTTCGTCGGAAGACCGAGCAGTGCAGTCCGTGAAGTTCGCTCGCCGTGCCGTGTTTCCCACACCGGCCTCGCCGTGACCGCGGGGCGGGTGGAACGGCTCGCGATCCGCGCCGGCCGGATGTTCGACGGGTACCGGTTCCGCGACGGCCCGGTGACGGTCGTGGTCGAGGACGGCCGGATCGGCGCCGTCGAGTTTGCGAGCGCCGGCTGCCCGCCGGACACGACGCTCGTCGACCTGGGCGGGGCAGCGCTGTTGCCGGGGCTCATCGACGCGCATATGCACCTGTGCTGGGACCCTGACGGCGATCCCGAGGCCCTGGCCGACACGGCCCACGACGCGCTGGCCGACCGGGCGCAACGGCACGCCGCGGCCGCGCTGAGTGCGGGGATCACCACGCTGCGCGACCTCGGTGACCGCGACTTCGCGACCCTGACGCTGCGCGAGGAATACCGGCGCGGCGCGCAGGTGGGGCCGGAGCTGCTGGTCTCCGGGCCGCCGCTGACCCGCCGCGGCGGGCATTGTTGGTATCTGGGCGGTGAGGCCGCGGACACCGGGGCGCTCGTCGCCGCGGTGCGGGAGCGGGCCGACCGGGGCGTGGACTGGGTGAAGATCATGGCGACCGGCGGTTTCATGACGACCGGGACCGACCCGTGGCGGCCGCAGTACAGCGCCGACGAACTGGCCGCGGTCGTCGACGCCGCGCACCGGGCGGGGTTGCCGGTGACCGCGCACGCGCACGCCACCGCCGGTATCGCGGCCGCGATCGCCGCGGGGGTCGACGGAATCGAGCACTGCACGTTCCTCACCGAGAGCGGTGTCGCCGCCAGCCCGGAGGTCGTCGAGGCGATCGTCGGCCGGGGCGTGTGGTGCGGGATCACGATCGGCCGCGCCCTGCCCGAGATGCCGGAGGACATCAAGGCGCTGATGGAGGGCGTGTGGCGGAACATCCGCCGGCTCATCGACGCCGGCGCCCGCGTCGCCTTCTCGACCGACGCCGGTATCGAGCCCGCCAAAGCCCATGACGTGCTACCCGACGAACTGGCGGAGCTGGTCCGGCACGGCTTCACCACCACGGAGGCACTGACCGGAGCCACCTCCGCCGCCGCCGACAGTTGCGGGCTGGGGCGCCGCAAAGGCCGTATCGCCGCCGGTTATGACGCCGACCTGCTCGCCGTTCCCGCCCGCGTGCAGCAGGACCTCACCGCGCTGCGTGACGTCGAAGCCGTCTGGCGCGCCGGCAGGCGGGTGGCCGGACGTGGGTGAGGGCATCGACGAGCCGGGCATCGGCGCCGACGAGATCCGCGCCACCAACCCCCCGCTGCTGCTGGCCACCCGCCACCTCATCGGCGACGACGGCACCTACGTGTCCGCCCGGGAGATCAGCGAGTGCCACGGCATCGAGTTGACGCTGCTGCAGCGCGTCCAGCGCGCCATCGGCCTGGCCCGGGGGGACGACCCCGATGCCGTCGTACGCATGCGCGCCGACGGTGCAGCCGCCGCGACCGCCCCGCGGTTCGTCGAGTTGGGGCTGGATCCCGAGCACGTCGTGCTCGTCGTCCGCGTACTCGCCGAGGGGCTCTCGCGCCGCCGAGGTGATGCGCTACAGCGCGCTGGCGGCGATCACGCGCCCCGGGCTCACCGAGGTGGAGATCGCAAAGGCGTCAAAGGATCTGGTGAGGCGGGTCGCGCCGGTGCGCTTCGTCAAGTCGATCGGCGACGTGGTGATGTTCGTCTGCCCCGATCCCGCGCCGTTGCTCGATGTCGCCCTGAAGCTCGTCGAGGCCGTCGCGGACACCGGCGCGTTCGACGGGTCGTTTGCGGGCGCGCGCCGGCTCAAGGGCGCCAACTCTTCCGGATTCGCCGGGGGACCGGCTGAGCCATCCCGCCTGGGCAGGCCCGGCGCGACGCCAGGGGCGTGCAACTCCGTCATGCGCGGGTGCTACGCGGCCGGCTGTGTACCCCATCGTCCGGCTCTTTGATTTCGGTCGCTTCCGGGCCTGCTTCCCTTCCGAAAATACGCCGTCCCGGCGCCCAGATCAACGATTTTCCCAGCTCTGAGGCGCCGGGACGTCCCCGGTTCCGCCGACGGCGAATGGTTCGCCGGGCGTATGCCCGAAGGGTGGTTCGACGGCGACCCGACGGTCATCGTCGACCGCGAGGAGATCACGGTCGTCGGGAAGTTGCCGGAATCCGAGGGCGACGCAGACAGCGAGGCCCGCGCGGCCGGCCGGGCGTCGCGGTTCCGGGAGGAAACCCGTTCGGAGCGGATGCGCATCGCCGAGGAGGCGCAGGACCGCTACGGCCGCAAGGTCTCCTGGGGTGTCGAGGTCCCCTCCAAAACCGGGACCGAGCGAATCCTGTTCACGCACATCGCCGTTCCGGTGATGACGCGCCTGAAGCAGCCCGAACGCCGGGTGCTCCACACGTTGGTCGACGCCGGGGTCGCCCGGTCGCGCGCCGACGCCCTCGCCTGGACGGTCCGGCTGGTCGGTGAGCACACCGAGGAGTGGCTCGCCAAACTCCGTGACGCCATGTCGACGGTCGACGACCTGCGCGCGCAGGGGCCGGGCCTGCAGCCGTAAGCCCGGCCCGCGCTGACGAGATCCACCCAGTCGCCGTCATCCCCGTAGGCGAGGAGGGTCAGGCCCGCGTCATCGCGTAGTAGGCGCCCCGTTGTGCCAACAGTTCGGCGTGCTTGCCCTGCTCGACGATGCGGCCGGACTCGACCACCACGATCCGGTCCGCATCGCGGATCGTCGAAAGGCGATGCGCGATGATGAAACTCGTTTTGTCCTGCCGAAGTTCGTGGATCGCCTGCTGGACGAGCGTTTCGGTCCGGGTGTCGACCGAGCTCGTGGCCTCGTCCAGGATCAACAGTTGCGGACGGGCCAGGAATGCCCGCGCGATCGTGATGAGTTGCTTTTCGCCGGAACTGATGTTGCCGCCGTCGCCGCTGACCCGGGTTTGGTAGCCGGCGGGCAGCGTCTGCACGAACCCGTCGACGTAGGCCGCCCTGGCGGCTTGGATCACGTCGTCGCGGCTCGCCTCCGGCCGCCCGTAGGCGATGTTCTCCGCGATCGTCCCGTCGAAGAGCCAGGTGTCCTGCAGCACCATGCCGATTCGCGACCGCAGCGATTGCCGGCTCATCGTGGTGATGTCGACCCCGTCGAGCAGGATCCGGCCGGAATCGACATCATAGAAACGCATCAGCAGATTCACCAGGGTGGTCTTGCCGGCGCCGGTGGGCCCGACGATGGCCACCGTGCTGCCCGGTTCGGCCACCAGTGACAGGTCCTCGATCACCGGGATGCCCTGCAGGTAGGAAAAACTCACATGCTCGAACTCCACGCGACCACCGGGCCGCGCGCCCTGGCCGTTGCGCCGCGACACGGGCCGGGGGTCCGCAGCTTCCTCGGCCTCGTCCAGCAGTTCGAAAACCCGCTCGGCGCTGGCGACACCGGACTGCAGGGTGTTGTACATTCCGGCCATCTGGCTCAGCGGCGAATTGAACTGCCGGACATATTGAATGAAGGCCTGGATGTTGCCGAGGGTGATCTGGCCGATGGCCACCTGCAGACCGCCCACGACGGCGACCGCGACGTAGCCGAGGTTGCCGACGAACGTCGTCGCCGGCGCGACCAGACCCGAGTTGAACTGGGCGCCGACGCCGGCGAGGTGGAGCTCGTCGTTGAGCCGGCGGAACTGCTCGCGTGCCGCGGCGCGGTGGCCGAAGGTCTGGACCACCGTGAAGCCGCTGTAGGTCTCCTCGATGTGGGCATTGAGGAGACCCGTGCTGGCCCACTGGGCCGCGAACAGGCGCTGGGAGCGCCGCGCGATCGCAGCCGTCGCCAACAGCGACAGCGGCACCGTCAGCACTGTGATCACCGTCAGCGTCAGGGAGATCGACACCATCATCGCCAGCACGGTCACCACGGTCAGCGCGGACGTCAACAACTGGCTGAGCGTCATCGCCAGCGACGACTGGAGATTGTCGATGTCGTTGGTGACCCGGCTCAGCAACTCGCCGCGCTGGCGGCCGTCGAAGTAGGCCAGCGGCAGCCGGTGTACCTTGTCCGCGGCATCGGCGCGCAGCGCCACCAGGGTGCGCTGCACGGTGGTGTTGAGCAGCCGGGCCTGCGCCCAGATCAGCAGCGCCGAAACCAGATAAAAAGCCAGGGCCACCGTCAGGGTTCGCCCGACCGCGTCGAAGTCCACGCCCCGGCCGGGCACCACGTTCGCCCCCGAAAGTAGATCGGCGAAGGTGTTGTCGCCGCGGGCCCTAGCTGCGGCAACCGCCTGCGCTTTCGTGATGCCCGCGGGCAGTCGCCGCCCGAGCATCCCGTTGAACAGCAGATCGGTCGCGTGCCCGAGGATCCGCGGGACGATCACCCCGATCGCCGTGCCGGTGACGCCCAACACGATCACCGCGGCGGCCAGTCCTCGTTGCGGCCCAAGCCGTTTGACCAGCCGGGCGGCCGAGCCCCAGAAGTGGGGGGACCGCGCCGCGGGGACGGGAGCCCGGCTGACTGGCGCCGTCACGGCGCGCCCCCCACGTGACCGGATTGCAGGTCGGTCAGCGACTGAGAGTCGGCGAACTCCGCATAGGTCGCACAACCGGCCAGCAGCGAATCGTGGGTGCCCGTACCGACGAGTCGCCCGTCGTCGACGACGATCACCTGGTCGGCCTGGGATGCGGTCGAAATGCGCTGTGTGACAACGATGATGGTGGCTGCGCCAGCTGTATCCCGCAGCGAGGCGCGTACCCGCGCGTCCGTGTGTACGTCGAGCGCGGCGAATGCGTCGTCGAACAGGTACACGGTGGGCCGGCGGATGACGGCGCGGGCGATGGCCAGCCGCTGCCGTTGTCCGCCCGAGAGATTGATTCCCCCCTGCGCGACCCGCATGCCCAGCCCGTCGGAATGTGCTCGCACGAATCCGTCGGCGGCGGCCACCGCCAGCGCGTCCCACATCTGGGCCTCGGTCGCCCCGGCGTTGCCGTAGCGCAGGTTGTCGGCGACCGTCCCGGTGAACAGGTAGCCGCGTTGGGGGACCAGTCCGATCGCCGACCACAGCCGCTCGGTGTCGTAGTCCCGGACGTCGACGTCGTCGATGAGGACGGCGCCGGCGGTCACGTCGTAGAGGCGGCAGATCAGCGACACCAGCGTCGATTTGCCCGATCCGGTGCTGCCGACGATCGCGGTGGTGGTGCCAGGTGTCGCCGTCAGCGAGAAGTCTTGCAACACCGGACGTTCGGCGCCCGGGTAGGTGAACGTCACGCCCGCCACGCGCACGACGCCGGTGATGCCCGCCGGGGGGAACTTCGGGCTGGGCGGGTTGGTAACGGCGGGGCGCGTGGACAGCACCTCGGTGATGCGTTCGGCGCACACCGTCGCCCGCGGCAGCACCACCAGCGTCATGGTCGCCATCAGCACCGCCATCAGGATCTGGGTGAAGTAGGCCAGGAACGCCGTCAGCGCGCCCACCTGCATCTGGCCCCGGTCGATGCGCAGGCCGCCGAACCAGATGAGCGCGACGCTGGAGGAGTTGATGGTCAGCGTGGTCACCGGCAGCATCAGCGCCTGCCAATTGCCCACGCTCAGCGCGGTGTTCGACAGCGCGGCATTGGCGCGGGCGAACCGTGCGCGCTCGAAGCCCTCGCGGGCGAACGCGCGCACCACTCGCACACCGGAGAGCTGGTCGCGCATCACCCGGTTGATTCCGTCGATCAGGCGCTGCATCCCGCGCAGCAGCGGCAGCATGTGCGACATGATCCAGTAGTTGGCGATCGCCATGACCGGGACGCTGATCAGCAGCAACCACGTCAGCGCGGACTCCTGGGTGATCGCCATGGCGATCCCGCCGACGCACATGATCGGCGCGGTGACCAGCACGGTGCCCGAGATCTGCACCAGGTACTGGATCTGCCGGACGTCGTTGGTGCTGCGGGTCAGCAGCGTCGGCGCGCCGAAACGCGCGGTTTCGCGCTCGGAGAAGGTCGTGACGTGGTTGAACACCGCCTCGCGCAGGTCGCGCCCGAAGCCCATTCCGGTGCGGGACCCGACGTAGGTCGCCCCGACCGCGCACAGCACCTGCAAACCGGTGACGGAAAGCATCACCAGGCCGAGTCTGATGATGGTCGCGGTATCGCCCGTGGACACGCCGTCGTCGATGATCGCGGCATTGACCGTCGGCAGGTACAGCGACGCCAGCGTGGTGGCGATCTGCAGCGTCATCAGCACCGCGACCAGCCGGCGGTACGGCCGGATGTACTGGCGCAGCAGTGCCAGGAGCATGGGGTAACTCTCGCATACGCGTCGCGCCGCGCGGCTAAGCACGGGCACGATCGGGAGAATGGAAATGCCTGCTCAGCTGGCGCGCCGGTGGTTGGCTCGCGGGGGTGCCGCTACAGTGCATCGTGTGGAGCATCGTGTGGACGAGCAGCAGGCCGAGGAAATGCGGAGTAGCGGTGCGGCGTAAGCGGGCGACCCTGGCCATCGCCGCGGCGGCCTTGACTGTCCTGATCCTCGCGGTTTCGGCGTGCTCAAGTTCAGGCGGCAACAAACCGGGTGCGACGGCGCCCTCGGCGCCGGGAAGCGCCGATGGCCACCACGGCCCGATGTTCCCGCAGTGCGGTGGCATCAGCGATCAGACGATGGCGGACCTGACGAAGATGACCGGATTGGTCAACACCGCACGCAACTCGGTGGGGTGCCAGTGGTTGGCCGGCGGCGGAATCCTCGGCCCGCACTTTTCCTTCTCCTGGTATCGCGGCAGCCCCATCGGCCGGGAACGCAAGACCGAGGAACTTTCGCGTGCCAGCGTCGACGACATCAACATCGACGGCCACGGCGGCTTCATCGCCGTCGGCAACGAACCCAACCTCGGCGATTCGCTGTGCGAGGTCGGTATCCAGTTCCAGGACGACTTCATCGAATGGTCGATCAGCTTCAGCCAGAAGCCGTTCCCGCCGCCCTGCGACATCGCCCGCGAGCTCACCCGTCAGTCGATTGCGAATTCCAAATGACCGCCAAAACAGGAGTGCGAGTCGGCGTGACCGTGTTGGTCGCCGCGGTGCTGGCGTTGACGGGTTGCTCGAGGTCGGTGGGCGGCACCGCCGTCAAGGCCGGTTCGGGCAGCGTGCCGCGCAACAACAATTCCCAGCAGCAGTACCCGAACCTGCTCAAGGAATGTGAGGTGCTGACCACCGACATCCTGGCCAAGACGGTCGGTGCCGATCCGCTCGACATCCAGAGCACATTCGTCGGCGCGATCTGCCGGTGGCAGGCGGCCAACCCGGCCGGCCTGATCGACATCACCCGGTTCTGGTTCGAGCAGGGCAGCCTGAGCAACGAGCGAAAGGTCGCCGAATTCCTGAAGTACAAGGTCGAGAGCCGCAACATCGCGGGGATCGATTCGATCGTGATGCGCCCGGACGACCCCAACGGCGCGTGCGGGGTCGCCAGCGACGCGGCCGGGGTGGTCGGCTGGTGGATCAATCCCCAGGCGCCGGGCATCGACGCGTGCGGACAGGCCATCAAGCTCATGGAGCTGACGCTGGCCACCAACTCCTAGCGCGGCGACGATGCGGCCCGCGCTGCGGGCCGAGGAGGAGTCGTGCGATCGGGCTCAGCGCGGCGACGATGCGGCCCGCGCTGCGGGCCGAGGAGGAGTCGTGCCATCGGGCTCAGCGCGGAACCTCGAAACCGACCAGCGCGGCTCCGCCCGGCTCCAGGTCCTCCCATCCACACGGCACGGCGAACACGGCGATCGCCGACGTCGGGAACTTCGCCGCGATGCGCTCGGCGACGGCGAGGTCGGTGTCGTCGGCGCCGGCCAGCACCAGTGCCAGGTTGGACATCGTCGGTTCGTGCCCGACGACGAGCAGGGTCTTCACCTCGTCGTCCACCGTGTTGATCTCCTCGATGACGGCACCTGGGGCGGCGCCGTAGAGTTGCTCGGCGTAACGCGTCGGGGCGTCGATACCCGTACGCGCCAGGGTCTGCCGTGCACGGGTCGCCGTCGAGCACAACACCGAATCGACGGTTGGCGCGTTGGCGCGCAGCCAGTCACCGGCCAGCGCCGCTTCGCGGATGCCGCGGTCGGCCAGGGGCCGGTCGTGGTCGGCCACCCCGGCGGGGTAGTCGGATTTCGCGTGCCGCAGCAGCAGCAACGTGCGCTGTCCGTTCATCGGCATCACGGTAATCAATGGGTCACGAGGGGCGCTATGCCGCGCCGCCACGACTTCCACGGCGAATGGAACTACACACTCACCCCGCAACGCCCCCACAGCCCACCCTAAATCAGCGTGTGGGGGCTAGAAGTTTGGCAGTGGCGCCAACGTCCCACTCAGTTCACCCGCCAACACCGTCAGGATCTCGGAGCACCCGCCTTCGATCTTGAGAGTGGCCAGGTCGTCACCGCGGGTGCGTCCGCGGTTGAGAATGGCTACCGGAATACCCAGCCCAACAGCGTGCCGCACAAACCGGTAACCGGAGAACACGGTCAGCGACGAACCGGCGACCAGCAGCGCATCGGCGTGATCGACCAGCGAATAGGCGCGGGTGAGGACCCCTTTGGGCACGCTCTCACCGAAATAGACGATGTCGGGTTTGAGCATTCCTGCGCAGCGCGGGCAGTCCAGGTAGCGGAACGCGCCGGTGTCGGCGACGATCGCGTCGGCGTCGGGAGCCATCTCCAGGCCGTCGAGCACCTCGGTGCTCGACGGATAGCCGGGGTTGAGTGCCTCGAGTTCGTCGGCCAGTGCGGCGCGACTCATGGTGTAGCCGCAGTCCAGACAGACCACCTGCGCGTACGTGCCGTGCAGATCGACCACGTTGACGCTGCCGGCCTTGGTGTGCAGCAGGTCGACGTTCTGGGTGATCACGCCGCTCACGACGGCCGCGCGCTCCAGCGCGGCCAGCGCCCGGTGCCCGGCGTTGGGCGCGGTGGCAGCCATGTGGCGCCAGCCGAGGTGGTTGCGGGCCCAGTAGCGCTGCCGAAAGGACGGATCCGACGTGAACTGGCGGATGGTCATCGGGTTGCTCGGCGGCGAATCCGGGCCCCGGTAGTCGGGAACACCGGAATCGGTGGAAAGCCCTGCGCCCGTGAGCACGGCGACGTGGCGACCGGCCAACAGCGCCACCAGTTCCGGCGATTCTGGGCAGGCGACCACCTACCCGAGGGTAGCGACCCGGACGGGGGTTCGTTGCTCCTATCGACATCAGACAGCAGTGTCACGCAGGGAACAGCGTTCGGGGGACAACGTCTACCCGGCAAACCGCTGCCGACATCGCCTGGGCGACAATGGGGGGCGATGGATTTCTACAACAGCTACAGCCAGGGCTTCGTCCGCGTCGCCGCGTGTACCCACCACACCACGCTGGCCGATCCGGCCGCGAACGCCGCGTCGGTGGTGCGGCTGGCCCGCCAGTGCCACGACGACGGGGTCGCGCTGGCCGTCTTCCCCGAGCTGACGCTGTCCGGCTACTCCATCGAGGACATCCTGCTGCAGGACACGCTGCTCGGTGACGTCGAAGGCGCGCTCGCCGAGCTCGTCGCGGCCTCGACCGATCTGTTGCCCGTGCTGGTGGTCGGTGCCCCGCTGCGGCACCGGCATCGCATCTACAACGCCGCGGTGGTGATCCACCGCGGTGTCGTGCTCGGCGTGGCGCCCAAGTCCTACCTGCCCACCTACCGGGAGTTCTACGAGCGTCGCCAGATCGCGCCCGGTGACGGCGAGCGCGGCAGCATCCGCATCGGCGGCCCTTCCGGCTCGATCGAGGCCCCGTTCGGCCCCGACCTGCTGTTCGCGGCGACGGATTTGCCCGGCTTCGTGCTGCACGTCGAAATCTGCGAGGACATGTTCGTGCCGATTCCGCCGAGTGCGGAGGCGGCCCTGGCGGGGGCGACGGTGCTGGCCAACCTGTCCGGCAGCCCGATCACGATCGGGCGCGCCGAGGACCGTGGCCTGCTGGCGCGTTCGGCGTCGTCCCGGTGCCTGGCCGCCTACGTCTACGCCGCCGCGGGCGAGGGCGAATCGACCACGGACCTGGCCTGGGACGGCCAGACCATGGTGTGGGAGAACGGGGTGCTGCTGGCCTCCTCCGAACGGTTCCCGAAGGGGGAGCGGCGCAGCGTCGCCGATGTCGACACCGAGCTGCTGCGCTCCGAACGGCTGCGCATGGGGACGTTCGACGACAACCGGCGCCGCCACCGCGCGTCGACGGAGTCGTTCCGGCGCATCGAGTTCCGGCTTGATCCGCCGGGCGGCGACATCGGCCTGTGCCGCGAGGTCGAGCGCTTTCCGTTCGTCCCCGCCGATGCGCAACGGCTGCAACAGGATTGCTACGAGGCCTACAACATCCAGGTGGCCGGGCTCGAACAGCGGCTGCGGGCCCTGGACTACCCGAAGATCGTCATCGGGATCTCCGGCGGCCTGGACTCGACACATGCGTTGATCGTCGCCGCGCGCGCGATGGACCGCGAGCAACGCCCGCGCGGCGACATCCTGGCCTACACGCTGCCGGGGTTCGCGACGGGGGACCGCACCAAGCGCAACGCGATCGAGCTGTGCCGCGCGCTGGGCGTCACCTTCTCCGAAATCGACATCCGCGACACCGCTGCACTGATGCTCAAGGAGATCGATCACCCGTTCGCGCGCGGCGAGAAGGTGTACGACGTCACCTTCGAGAACGTGCAGGCCGGGTTGCGCACCGACTACCTGTTCCGGCTCGCCAACCAGCGGGGTGGGATCGTGCTGGGCACCGGTGATCTGTCCGAACTGGCGCTGGGCTGGTCGACCTACGGTGTCGGCGACCAGATGTCGCACTACAACGTCAACGCCGGTGTCCCCAAGACGCTGATCCAGCACTTGATCCGCTGGGTGATCTCCACCGGTGAGTTCGAGGCCGGGGTAGGCGAGGTGCTGCAGTCGGTGCTCGACACCGAGATCACTCCGGAGTTGGTGCCCAGCGGAGAAGAAGAGCTGCAGAGCAGCGAGGCCAAAGTAGGACCGTATGCGCTGCAGGACTTTTCACTGTTTCATGTGCTGCGCTACGGTTTCCGTCCGTCGAAGGTCGCGTTCCTGGCCTGGCACGCGTGGCACGACCCCGACCGCGGCAGCTGGCCGCCGGGATTTCCCGAAGACACGCGGCCTGCATACTCGCTGAAGGAGATTCGGCACTGGCTTCAGGTTTTCGTGCAGCGGTTCTACTCGTTCAGTCAGTTCAAGCGGTCCGCCCTGCCGAACGGCCCGAAGGTGTCCTACGGCGGGGCGCTCTCGCCGCGGGGGGATTGGCGGGCCCCGTCGGACATGTCGGCGCGCATCTGGCTGGACGAGATCCAACGCGAGGTACCCGCGGAGTAGGCCGCGGGAGTTCAGCGCTCGTAGGTGCCGGTGAGCCCGCCGGCTAACGTTTCGGCCCGCGCAGGGCCGCGTCGATCGCCTCGGCGCGTGGCGCGCAGTCGCCGGCGCCGGGCACCAGGGTCGCCAGCGCTCCCGCCGTGCAGGCGCGGCGCAACGCGTGCAGTCGCTGTGTTTTCAGCGCCGGGTCCGCTCCCCGCCCCGGCGGCCAGGTCGCCGCGAGCACCCCGGCGAAGACGTCGCCGGCCCCGGTGGTGTCCACCGCGGCGACCGTGGGGGCGGGTACGGTGAACTCTCCGTCGGCGCCGACGTAGCGGATGCCGCGGGCGCCCAGAGTGATCACCAGATGGCTTGGCCGCCAGGGCCATTGATTGGCCTCGCCTTCGTTGGCGATCAGCACGTCGGCCAATGCCGCCAGTTCGGCCAATGCGCCGTCCTGCCGCCCGGCCGGCGAGGCGTTGACCAGGACGACCGCCCCGGCCGAACGGGCTTGCCGCGCCGCCGCCAGCGCCGCCGGGACCGGAATCTCCAACTGGGTCAACAGCACGTCGCAGTCGGCGATCACTGCGCGTGCCGCATCCTCGGACGGGGAAAGTCGCCCGTTGGCGCCCGGCGAAACCACGATGGTGTTCTCGGCGCCGGCGTCGACCACGATGATCGCCATGCCGCTCGGCCCGGGGACGGCGACGGTCCCGTCCAGCCCGACGCCGTTGGCCTTCAGGTGCGTCCGCAGTTGTCCGGCGGCGTCGTCCTCGCCGAGCGCACCGACGAACTGCACCTGCGCGCCCGCCCGGGCCGCGGCGATCGCCTGGTTGCCGCCCTTGCCGCCGGGCCCCTGGCTCGACGACGACGCCAGCACGGTCTCGCCCGGTCGTGGAAGCGCGTCGACGCCCAACGTCACATCCATGTTGACGCTGCCGACCACACACACCCGTGCCATTCCTGCGACGGTAGTCCCGCCGGCGTGGGACGCCGGCGGGACGTGCGCCGTCCCTTCACTTGTGGGCGGCGCTTTGCGGCAATCGCCGATATCCGGGGGTTCGCGCGTTACTCTGCTGCCTTAGCGGAGCCGAATCCTGCAGGAGAAAGGCGGAGAGGCGATTGACATCGAGCGGGGTACATGACGCCGGGCCGACCTCTGGACCGGGCAGGCAAACGAGACGCAGGAAGGGCGGAGAGAAGCACCGGGCCGCCGCCGGTGGATCGGCTTCGCCTGACATGACACGCAAGAGCCGCCGGCTGTTGCCGTGGCGCCGCTTCCGGTTCGGTATTCAGTCCAAGATCTTGGTGGCGCTGTTGCTGTCGAGCATCCTGGGGGTGTCGGTGATCGGTTTCATCGGGGCTCTCTCCGGCCGCGCCGCCCTACGGCAGGTCGAATCCGAGCGGTTGATCGAATTGCTTCAGTCCCAAAAACGCGCGGTGGAGTCCCTGTTCCGGGAAGCGGCGAATTCACTCATTGTCTACAGCGGCGGTTTCAGCTTCAACGAGGCGACAACGGCGTTCACGGACGGCTTCGCGCAATTGGCCGATGCGACGATCACCCCGGCCCAGCAGCAGGTGATCGTCAGCTATTACGACAACGAGATGATCAAACCCATCAAGCAGACCACCGGCGACACCATCGACATCAACGCGGTGCTGCCGAGTTCCAATGCACAGAAGTACCTGCAGGCCTACTACACCGCACCGCCGCGGCCCGCCGCCGACGCGCTGCCCGTCGAGAACGCCGGCGACGGCAGCGCCTGGTCGGCGGACAACGCGCGCTTCGACTTCTACATCCGCGGCATCGTCACGCGTTTCGACTTCCCGGACGCGCTTCTGCTGGACCTGCAGGGCAACGTCGTCTACAGCGTCCGCAAGGGTCCCGACCTCGGGACCAACATCCTCACCGGCCCTTATCGCGAATCGAAACTGCGGGAGGCCTACCAAAAAGCATTGGCCTCCAACGATGTCGACTTCGTCTGGATCACCGACTTTCAGCAGTATCAGCCGCACCTTGACCTTCCCACGGCGTGGGTGGTCTCGCCGGTGGGCATGAACGGAAAGGTCGAAGGGGTCCTGGCGCTGCCGGTGCCGATCGCCAAGCTCAACAAGACCATGACCGCCAACGGGCATTGGCAAGCCGCGGGCATGGGCGCGGCGACCGAGACGTATCTGGCGGGCCCGGACAACCTGATGCGCTCCGATTCGCGGACCTTTCTGCAAGATCCGCAGGAATACCGGCGCGACGCCATCAACGCCGGCACTCCGCCCGACGTGGTGGACCGGGCGATCCATTTGCACACCACGGTCCTGGTGCAGCCGGTTCCGGGCGCGGGGCTTCGGGCCGCCCAGCGCGGTGAGACCGGGGTGATCAGCGCCACCGACTACACGGGCAACCGCGAGCTGCAGGCCTACGCGCCCTTGAACGTTGCGCACTCCGATCTGCACTGGTCGGTTCTGGCGACGCGCGACACCTCGGACGCCTTCGCCCGGTTGGGACGGTTCAGCAAGACCGTGGTGATCGCCGTGACGGCCATGATCTTCGCCATCTGCGTCGCCTCGATGCTGGTTGCCAGGCTGGCGGTGCAGCCGATCCGCCGCCTGGACAGCGGCACGCGCAAGATCAGTTCCGGCGACTACGACGTGAACATCCCGGTCAAGTCGCGCGATGAATTCGGCGACCTGACCGCGGCGTTCAACGAGATGAGCCGCAATCTCGCGATCAAGGAGGAGTTGCTCAATGAGCAGCGCCGCGAGAACGACCGCCTGTTGCTGGCGTTGATGCCCGAGTCCGCGGTGCAGCGGTATCGCGACGGGGAGGAGACGATAGCGGCGAAACACCAGGATGTCGCGATCATCTACGCCGACATCGTCGGCCTCGACGAACTCTCCAACACTGTTCCGGAGGGCGAATTGGTGGGGATCGTCAACGACCTGTTCCGCCAGTTCGACTCCGCTGCTGAATCGCTCGGCGTCGAACGGATTCGCACTGTGCACAATGGTTACCTCGCCAGCTGCGGGCTCGTCACTCCGCGTTTGGACAGCATCCACCGCAGTATCGACTTCGCGCTCGAGATCGGCCGCATCATCGACCGGTTCAACAACCAAAGCGAGCACAAGCTGGCGCTGCGGATCGGAGTCAACACCGGCAACGTCGTCAGCGGGCTGGTGGGCCGCTCCAGCCTCGTCTATGACATGTGGGGCGGTGCCGTCAGTTTGGCCCATCAAATGCACAGCGGCGCACCGCAACCCGGAATCTATGTCAGCTCCCAGGTGTACGAGGCGATGCGGGACATGCGGCAGTTCGCTCCGGCCGGGACGATCCCGGTCGGCGGAACAGATCAGGCGATCTACCGATTGTCGGAGCGGTGATGAACGCTTTCGAATCGTCGTGGTTCTACTGGGCGGTCGGGATCGCGGTTGGCCTGCCTCTCGGGTTGATCATTCTCACCGAGGCGCGCGACGCGCTCGTCCGGCGGAACAACCGACTCGCGGGGCCGGTGAGCGTGTTGCGCGACTACCTGGTGCCGCTCGGTGCGCTGCTACTGCTGCTGGTCCAGGCCGCGCAGGTGCCGGCCGGGAACATCCCGGTGCGAATACTCGCCACGGTGTTCGGGTTCTTGGTGCTGGTTCTGGTGCTCTCGGGGCTCAACGCGACCGTGTTCGAGGGCGCGCCCGAAAAAAGCTGGCGCAAAAGGATGCCCGCCATCTTCCTGGACGTGGCCCGCATCGCCGTGATCGGCGCTGGTTTGGCGGTGATGTTGTCCTACATCTGGGGTGTGCGGGTCGGCGGACTGTTCGCCGCTCTGGGCGTCACCTCGGTCGTCATCGGACTGATGTTGCAGAACTCCGTCGGCCAGATCGTGTCCGGGCTGTTCATGCTTTTCGAGCAACCTTTCCGGATCGACGAGTGGCTGGATACCGGGACGGCGCGGGGACGCGTTGTCGAGGTGAATTGGCGCGCCGTGCACATCGACACCGGCAGCGGAATGCGGGTGACGCCGAACTCGGTGCTGGCCACCACCGCGTTCACGAATCTCAGCCGCCCGCCCGGCACGCACAGGATCGAGTTCACCACGACGTTTTCCAACGCCGATCCGCCGGATCGGGTGTGCGCGTTGCTGTCGAGGGTTGCCCGCGCGTTGCCGCAGTGCAAGCCGGGCGTGCTGCCCCGTTCGGTACCGCTTGGTTCCGCCGAATACCGCACGACCATCGGGCTCGCCTCGCCGGCCGACGCGGCGGCCGCGGAGGCGACGTTCCTGCGCTGGATCTGGTACGCCGCGCGGCGAGCCGGGTTGCACCTCGACGACGCCGACGAGGTGTTTTCGACGACCGAACGTGTGGCGCATGCATTGCGCACCGTGGTGGCGCCGGCGTTGCGGCTCGACGCCGAGGAACAGCGGTCGCTGCAGTCGTGCGCGCGGATCGTCCGGTACGGCGCCGAGGAGATCGTGGAATACGCCGGTGAGGTGCCGACGGGCATGACGTTCCTGGTGGCCGGGCGCGTACAGATGACCGTCACCGCCGACGACGGGACGGTCGTGCCGATCGGCACCCTGGTCGAGGGTTCGTTTTTGGGCCTGACGGCGCTGACCCGGCAGCCGAACCTCGCCAGCGCGTATGCGCTGGACGAGGTGACCGCGCTCGAGATCGATCGCGAGCACATCGAGCAGGCGGTGATGCGTGAACCGTTGCTGTTGAAGAACTTCGGCCACATCCTCGACGAGCGCCAGACCAGAGCGCGGCAGGTTCGGTGCGGCGAGCGGGTGGGGTGAGACTCGTGGGCAGACACGGGCCGCCGCAGCCGGTGATCCGGGTGACCGATACCCTTGTCCAATGAGTCTGCGAGCACCGTCGTGCCCCGACTTGCGCCGCGAAGTCCACGACGCCGCGCGCCGCGGCCGGGTCGCGGCGCGGGCGCTCGCGGTGTTGCCGACGGTCGCCAAGGACGCCGCGCTGCGGTCCGCGGCCACGGCGATGGTGGCGCACACCGCGTCGATCCTTGCGGCCAACGCCGAAGACCTCGACGCCGCGCGGGCCACCGGCACGCCGCCCGCGATGCTCGACCGGCTCGCGCTGGATGCCAAGCGCATCGAGGGAATCTCCGCGGGACTGCGTCAGGTTGCGGGCCTGGCAGACCCGGTCGGTGAGGTGCTGCGCGGATACACCTTGCCCAACGGGCTGCATCTGCGCCAGCAGCGGGTGCCGCTGGGCGTCATCGGCATGATCTATGAGGGCCGGCCCAACGTCACCGTCGACGCCTTCGGCCTGGCGCTCAAGTCCGGCAACGCCGTGCTGCTGCGCGGCAGCTCGTCGGCGGCCAGGTCCAACCAGGCGCTCGTCGACGTGCTGCGGGCTTCGCTGGTCAGCGAAGACCTGCCGGCCGACGCCGTCCAGCTGCTCCCGGCCACCGACCGGTCGACGGTCACGCATCTGATCCAGGCGCGCGGCCTGGTCGACGTGGTGATCCCGCGCGGGGGCGCCGGCCTGATCGACGCGGTCGTCCGCGACGCGCAGGTGCCCACCATCGAGACCGGCGTCGGCAACTGCCACGTCTACGTGCACGATGGCGCCGATCTGGACGTGGCGGAACGGATTCTGCTGAACTCCAAGACCCGGCGCCCCAGCGTGTGCAACGCCGCGGAGACGCTGCTGGTGGACGCGGCGATCGCCGCCGACGCGGTGCCCAGGTTGGTGGCCGCCCTGCAGGACGCCGGGGTGAGGGTGCATGGGGGTCTGACCGAAAACGCGGGTGAGGAGAACCTGCGCCGTGAATTCCTGTCGATGGACATCGCGCTCGCGGTGGTCGACGGCGTCGACGCCGCCATCGCCCACATCAACGAGTACGGCACTGGACACACCGAGGCCATCGTCACCACCAATATGGCTGCGGCACAGCGCTTTACCGAGGGGGTCGATGCAGCCGCCGTCATGGTCAACGCTTCGACGGCGTTCACCGACGGCGAGCAGTTCGGTTTCGGTGCCGAGATCGGCATCTCCACCCAGAAGCTGCATGCCCGGGGACCCATGGGGCTGCCGGAGTTGACCTCGACCAAGTGGATCGCGTGGGGGGACGGCCAGATCCGCCCGGCCTGACCTGCCACCGAAACTGCTTGAGGAGAATGCGACTGTGAGCGTGCCCGCCCGCCCCATACCGCTGTTCGCCGACATCGAGGACGTGTCGCGGCGGTTGACCCAGACCGGTTACCTGCCCGACACCGCCACCGCGACGGCGGTGTTCCTGGCAGACCGGCTCGGCAAGCCGTTGCTGGTGGAGGGTCCCGCCGGCGTCGGCAAGACCGAACTTGCCCGCGCCGTCGCGCAGGCCACGGGGGCGGGACTGGTCCGTCTGCAGTGCTACGAGGGGGTCGACGAGGCGCGCGCGCTCTACGAGTGGAACCACGCCAAGCAGATCCTGCGCATCCAGGCCGCGCACGGCTCGAATTCCGGCTCCGCCGGGGGCAGCGACTGGGACCAGACCAAGGACGATGTGTTCAGCGAGGAATTCCTGTTGTCGCGTCCGCTGCTGACCGCCATCCGGCGCACCGAGCCGACGGTGTTGCTGATCGACGAGACCGACAAGGCCGACATCGAGATCGAGGGCCTGCTGCTGGAGGTGCTCTCCGACTTTGCGGTGACGGTCCCCGAGTTGGGCACGATCACCGCCGAGCGGGCGCCGCTCGTCGTGCTGACGTCCAACGCCACCCGCGAACTGTCGGAGGCGCTCAAGCGGCGGTGCCTTTTTCTGCACATCGACTTTCCCAGCCCCGACCTGGAGCGCCGGATACTGTTGTCCAGGGTCCCCGAGCTGCCCGGACACCTCGCCGAGGAACTGGTGCGCATCATCGGTGTGCTGCGCGGCATGCAGCTCAAGAAGGTGCCGTCGATCGCCGAGACGATCGACTGGGGCCGCACGCTGCTGGCGCTGGGCCTGGACACCATCGACGACGCCGTCGTCGCCGCCACGCTCGGCGTGGTCCTCAAACACCAATCCGACCAGCAGCGCGCGAGCGGGGAGCTGAGGCTCAACTGATGGGGCTGAACTAATGGGGCTGCACTGATGGCTGCGCGCCGCATCCGACCCACCCGGCCACTGGCCCCGCACGGGCTGCCCGGCCATCTGGTCGGGTTCGTGGAAGCTCTTCGCGGGGCCGGTATTTCGGTGGGTCCGTCGGAGACGGTCGATGCCGGCCGGGTGATGGCCACCCTCGGGCTGACCGACCGGGAGGTGTTGCGCGAGGGCATCGCCTGCGCCGTGCTGCGCCGTCCCGACCACCGCGAGACCTTCGAGGCCATGTTCGACCTGTGGTTCCCGGCGGCGCTGGGGGCGCGCGCAGTGGTCTCGGAGAGCGACGCCGCCGGCGCCGGCGACGACGACTCGTTGCCGCCCGACGACGTCGAGGCGATGCGCCAGATGCTGCTGGAGATGCTCACCGAAAACCCGGATCTCGCCGATATGGACGAGCGCCTCGTCGCGATGGTCTCCCGCATCGTCGAGGCCTACGGCAAGTACAGCTCCAGCCGTGGCCCGGCGTTCTCTTCCTACCAGGCGCTCAAGGCGATGGCGCTCGACGAGCTTGAGGGCAAGCTGCTCGCCGGGCTGCTCGCTCCGTACGGCGACCAACCCACCCCCACCCAGGAGCAGATTGCCAAGGCTCTCGCTGCGCAGCGAATCACGCAGCTGCGCAAGCTGGTCGACGCTGAGACCAAGCGGCGCACCGCCGAGCAGCTGGGCCGAGACCACGTCCAGACCTACGGAATTCCGCAGCTTTCGGAGAACGTCGAGTTCCTGCGCGCCTCCGGGGAACAACTGCGCCAGATGCAGCGGGTGGTGGCACCTTTGGCGCGCACGTTGGCGACGCGGCTGGCGGCCCGCCGGCGCCGCGCCCGCTCCGGGACAATCGACTTGCGCAAGACGTTGCGCAAGTCGATGTCGACCGGCGGCGTCCCGATCGATGTGGTGCTGGCCAAACCTCGCCCGGCGCGTCCGGAACTGGTTGTGCTGTGCGATGTCTCGGGCTCGGTTGCCGGGTTCAGCCACTTCACGTTGCTGCTGGTAGATGCTCTGCGCCAGCAGTTCTCGCGCGTGCGGGTGTTCGCCTTCATCGACACCACCGACGAGGTGACGCACATGTTCGGTCCAGAGGCCGACTTGGCCGTGGCCATCCAGCGGGTCACCCGGGAGGCCGGCGTGTACAGCCGTGACGGCCATTCGGACTACGGCAACGCTTTCGTGTCGTTCCTGCAGGCTTTTCCCACTGCGCTGTCGCCGCGCAGTTCACTGCTGGTGCTCGGCGACGGCCGCACCAACTACCGCGACCCGGCCATCGGCGTGCTGTCCGACATGGTGACCGCCAGCCGGCACGCGCACTGGCTCAACCCCGAGCCCAGACATCTGTGGGGCAGCGGGGACTCCGCGGTGCCGCGTTACCAAGAAGTGATCACGATGCACGAGTGCCGGTCGGCCAAGCAACTGGCCACGGTGATCGACCAGCTGCTGCCCGTGTGATCCGGGCAGCCCCGCCATGCGTGGCTCGCCCCGGCTCGCCCCGCGAGCGTCACGCCAGCGTGACGATGGGCGCTCACCGTCACGCTGGCGTGACGTTCGCCGTGGGGTCCCGACGCGTTACTCAAGTAAGCTGGCAAACCGTGCAAAAGCAGCTTCGCAGGCTGGGAGTGATGGGTGGGACGTTCGATCCCATCCATTATGGCCACCTGGTTGCCGCCAGCGAGGTCGCCGACCTGTTCGACCTCGACGAAGTGGTGTTCGTGCCCAGCGGCCAGCCCTGGCAGAAGGGCCGGCCGGTGTCGGCCGCCGAGGACCGCTACCTGATGACCGTGATCGCGACCGCGTCCAATCCCCGGTTCTCGGTGAGCCGGGTCGACATCGACCGCGCCGGCCCCACCTACACCAGGGACACGCTTCGCGACCTGCACGCGGACAACCCGGATGCCCGGCTGTATTTCATCACCGGCGCCGACGCGCTGGCTTCCATCGTGTCGTGGCGAGGTTGGGAGGAGGCCTTCGACCTGGCCCACTTCGTCGGCGTCAGCCGTCCCGGCTATGAGCTGCAGGGTGAGCACATCACCGGCGTGCTGGGCGAGCTGGCCGCCGACGCGCTCACCCTCGTGGAGATCCCGGCGCTGGCGATCTCGTCGACCGATTGCCGCCGGCGGGCCGCCCAGGCGCGCCCGCTGTGGTACCTGATGCCCGACGGCGTCGTGCAGTACGTCTCCAAGCGCCGGCTCTACTGCGGGAACGAACAGGCCGGGCTGGCCATGGGGAACGACGCATGAGTGCCACGCAGGAAGCCATCGACATGGCGACGGTGGCCGCCGGTGCGGCCGCCGCCAAACTCGCCGACGACGTCATCGTGATCGACGTCTCCGGCCAGCTGGTCATCACGGACTGCTTCGTCATCGCATCGGCGTCAAACGAACGGCAGGTCAACGCCATCGTCGACGAGGTCGAGGAGAAGATGCGCCGGGCCGGCTACAAGCCGGCGCGCCGCGAGGGAACCCGGGAGGGCCGCTGGACTCTGCTGGACTACCGCGACATCGTCGTGCACATCCAGCATCAGGACGACCGCGACTTCTACGCGCTGGACCGGCTGTGGGGCGACTGCCCGGTGGTGCCAATGGACCTGTCGGCGGAATCGGTGGATCCGCAATGAGAATCCGTCGCCTGGTGATGTTGCGGCACGGCCAGACCGCGTACAACCGCGGCAGCCGGATGCAGGGTCAGCTGGACACGCAGCTCAGTGAGCTGGGCCGGGCGCAGGCGGTCGCCGCCGCCGAGGCGCTGGGCAAGCAGCAGCCGCTGCTGATCGTCTCCTCGGACCTGCGCCGCGCCTACGACACGGCGACGACGCTGGGGGAGCGGGCCGGCGTGGCCGTCCGGGTTGACGAACGGCTGCGCGAGACTCGTCTCGGGGACTGGCAGGGCTTGACGCACGCCCAGATCGACGCCGAGGCCCCGGGGGCCCGGCTGGCGTGGCGCGAAAACGCCACCTGGGCGCCGCACGGCGGGGAAAGCCGGGTGGATGTGGCCGCGCGCAGCCTGCCGCTGGTCATCGAGCTGGTCAGGGGCAACCCGGAGTGGGGTGACCCCCACCAGCCGGATCGGCCGGTGGTTCTCGTCGCCCACGGCGGGTTGATCGCCGCGCTGTCGGCCGCGCTGCTGAAGCTGCCGGTCGGCAACTGGCCGATCCTGGGCGGCATGGGCAACGCGAGCTGGGTGCAACTGTCCGGCCACTCCCGCGGCGAAGACGACGGATTCGACGCCGTCGGCTGGCGGCTGGATGTCTGGAACGCTTCGGCGCAGGTGTTCGGCGATGTCCTCTGAGGCGCGTCCCACGCTACTGGTGTTCGCCGACTCCCTGGCCTACTACGGGCCCACCGGGGGGCTGCCCGCCGACGACCCGCGGATCTGGCCCAATCTCGTTGCCGCACAGCTCGGCTGGGATGTGGAGCTGATCGGCCGGATCGGCTGGACCTGCCGCGACATCTGGTGGGCGGCCACGCAGGACCCGCGCGCGTGGGCGGCACTGCCCAGGGCTGGTGCGGTGATCTTCGCGACCGGCGGGATGGATTCGTTGCCGTCGGTGCTGCCGACGGCGCTGCGCGAGCTGATCCGCTACCTGCGCCCGTCGTGGCTGCGGCGCTGGGTGCGCGACGGGTACGGCTGGGTGCAGCCCAGGCTCTCGCCGGTGGCCAGGCCCGCGCTGCCCCCGCACCTGAGTGCCGACTATCTCGAACAGACCCGCGCTGCAATCGATTTCAACCGCCCGGGCATCCCGATTGTGGCCTCGCTGCCGTCGGTGCACATCGCCGAGTCCTACGGGAAGACGCACCGCGGCCGTCCGGGCACCGTGGCGGCGATCACCGAATGGGCGCAGATCCACGGTGTTCCGCTGGCGGATCTGGGGGCCGCCGTAGCCGAACAGATCATGAGCGGCCGGGGCAATCCCGACGGAATCCACTGGAATTTCGAAGCTCACCAGGAGGTCGCCGAGCTGATGCTCAAGGCGCTGGCCGAAGCCTTGCAGAAGGCTCACGTGGCGGCCG